>JAXJWL010000160.1:0-11267 GCA_036308065.1 Paludibacteraceae bacterium | reverse complement strand
ATATTTAGCTTGGAGTTTACGTTTTACATCGAAATAACCATTCTTTTTGGTGAAGGCAATGTATTCTTCCATCATTTGCCATACTTCTTCAATACCTATTTTGTGGAATGCAGAGCAAGTAAGTACTTTTGGTACCCAACCAGACTCATGTGCAGGGAATAGGTGAAGTGCGTTTTGGAACTGGCATTGCGCAAGTTTTGCTTTTTCTAGGTTTGCACCTTCTGCTTTGTTTATGATAATGCCGTCTGCCATTTCCATAATGCCACGTTTGATGCCTTGAAGTTCGTCGCCAGTGCCTGCAAGTTGGATGAGTAGGAAGAAATCTACCATTGAGTGCACTGCGGTTTCGCTTTGACCCACACCTACAGTTTCAATAATGATTTTGTCAAAACCAGCGGCTTCGCAAAGCACTACAGTCTCTCTTGTTTTGCGTGCAACACCACCAAGCGAACCTGCCGATGGCGAAGGGCGAATAAATGCTTTGTCGCTCACAGAAAGTTCTTCCATACGAGTTTTGTCGCCAAGGATACTACCTTTCGACCTTTCAGAACTAGGGTCGATAGCAAGCACTGCAAGTTTGCTACCTTTGTTTACAAGGTGCATACCAAGTGCTTCAATGAAAGTACTTTTACCAGCGCCTGGCACACCTGTAATGCCTATGCGAGCAGAACGACTAGCGTATGGCAAACATTTTTCAATCACTTCTTGCGAAAGTGCATAATGCTCTGGTAGTGTGCTTTCTACAAGTGTAACAGCTTGTCCTAAAATAGAAATATCTCCTTTTAGGATACCTTCTACATACTCGCCAGAGGTAAGAGTGCGTTTTCTTTTTACTCTCACCATGTATGGATTTACAGAAGGTGGTTGTGCAATACCTTTGTTTACTGTAAGTCCTTTATATTGTGGATCATTTTCTGGATGCATAGTTTAAATAATTAATACCTTGGTCTTAACACTGTTCCCGATAGTGTTAGTCTTTTTGTTGGTGTGTTTGAATAAATAAATATTGATTTTTTAAATTTACCTTTTATTTCTTTTGGATCTATCACAAAACGTATGGTGCCGCCCTCGTCAAATCCGTATTGGTCTATCAGTTCTCTTTCTAGTACGGTTACGCCTGGAGCAGTGATGATTCTATGGATTTTTAGTGTGTCAAGACCTTCGTTGCAGAAATTGAAATCGTACTCCAAGTCTTGTCTTAGAGTGTCAATGATTCCAAAATGATAACTTTCTATGTCTAAGGCGAATACAGGTTCTTGACTAGGTCCCACGATAGAGTCGGTGAGGGTAGAGTCTACTATCACTTCTACTACTTCTTCTTTCTTTTGTTTTTCTTTTGCCTTTTTAGGTTTGGCATAAACTGTAAAACAAAATAGCAATAATATTATGCTTGGTACAATGCTTTTCATATCTTTTCTAATATGAATGTAAAGGTACAAAAAAAAGAGTGAAACACGAAATATGTTTCACTCTTTTTATATTATATCTCTATTGAGAATTCATTATAAGGAGGGGATTTTATCCCTGAATAAGATTTGATGAGGAATTTTTAGATGTTCGACGCCTGAGAAACCGGAGTGTACACACGTACTCGAGGATTTCGAAGGCTAGAACAGCGTGAAAATTACCTTCAAGGCTTATTCAGCAACTGGTTTTGGTTTTGGTATTACATTACCCTTAATATTCAACACAATAACTTGTGGTTTTTCTTCACCAGCTTGTTGGTAGCGTACTGTGATACTTTTGCTGAAGTTACCAGGACGACCAGCAGGGTTGTAAGTAACTTTAATTAAACCTTTTTTCTTAGGAGCGATAGGTTCTTTTGGCCAGTTTGGAGTAGTACAACCGCAAGAAGCTTGCACGTTAGTTAGAGTAACAGCTTTTTTGCTGATGTTTTTAAATTCAAAATCAAATGAAACTCTGCCATCTACTTCGTTGATAGTGCCGAAGTCGTGAACTCTTTCTTCAAACTCGATAGCTTGTGTGTCTTGTGCCCATAATGCTCCGCAAACAGAGAATAAAAGAGCTAATAAAAATAATTTTGCTTTCATAATATTTATGTATTAATTAATAATTCTCATTTAAATTGTTTCAACTCCTAATTGCCTACGGCGATTTCCCTCACTCTTTACAATTTTGTTACAATTACAAGACGCAAATTTACATAAAAAGTTTATTAAGACACTAATTTTTGTAGATTTTTTATGTTTTTTTCCTTTTTAATTTATGTGTAACGAAAAATGTGAAGAAAATAACTATCTTTAACGTGTTGCACACGTTGAAGATAGGCTGCGCCTCGGAAATGTTCAAATAAATTTGGCATTTCTCTCGGCTTGCACTATCTTTGTCAAAAAATATAAAACTTATGAAAATAGCATTAATTGGATACGGAAAAATGGGAAAGACCATCGAGCAAATAGCTATCTCTAGAGGTCATGAAATAGTAAGTAGAATAGATATAGACAATCAAGAAGACTTTAACAGTGAAGAATTTAAATCTGCAGATGTGGCTATAGAGTTTACAGCACCAAAAGTAGCTGTAGAAAACTATATCAAAGCATTCAATTCTGGCGTGTCTGTGGTGTCTGGTACTACAGGTTGGACAGAGAAAATGCCTGAGGTAGAAGCACTTTGCAACGAAAAAGGTTTAGCATTCTTTTGGACATCAAACTTCAGTTTGGGTGTGAATGTATTTTTTGCTGTTAATAAATATCTTGCAAAAATCATGAACCAATTTGAAAACTACAATGTTTCAATGACAGAGGTTCACCACACACAAAAACTAGACGCACCTAGTGGCACTGCTATCAGTTTGGCAGATGATATTTTGTCTCAACTAGATAGAAAATCTGCTTGGGAACTTGGCGAAGTGGAAACTGCTGCCGACAAACTTCCAATTAAAGCCATTCGTGAAGGTCAAGTGCCAGGTATTCACACTATTAGATATGAGTCTGAAGTGGATTCTATCACCATTACTCACGACGCTAAAAGCAGAATGGGATTTGCTTTAGGTGCTGTGCTTGCTGCTGAGTTTACCTGTGGTAAAAAAGGCATGTTAAGCATGAATGATATGTTAAAATTCTAATTATGGTAAAATTTAAAGATATTCCATTGAAACAATGGATTAAGGCTACTCTTGCTACAATATTGTATGTATTGTTTATAGTTTGGGTAGACAATTTTTGGTGGTTGTTGCTTTTACCTATTATTTTAGATGTTTATCTTGCTAAAATAATACCTTGGACATTTTGGAAAAAGACAAACAATAAATTTCTATACTCTCTAATGAGTTGGGTAGACGCAATTGTGTTTGCTCTTATTGCTGTGTATTTTATCAATAATTTTATTTTCCAAAATTATAAGATTCCAACATCTTCACTAGAAAAATCACTTTTAGTGGGAGACTATTTGTTGGTGGATAAAGTAACATACGGTCCACGTGTGCCTATGACTCCACTTTCATTTCCTCTTGCGCAACATACATTGCCAATTCTCAACTGCCAATCTTATGTGGAATATCCATCATGGGATTATCGCAGACTTGCAGGTTTGGATACTATAAAAGCATTGGATATTGTTGTGTTCAACTTCCCTGCAGGCGATACCGTGGCTGTGAAAGTGCAAGCTCCAGACTATTACACATTGTGTGAGTTTTATGGAAGAGACAAGGTGTGGGGCAATCCAGACTTTTTCGGTGAGATAGTAGTGCGCCCTGTGGATAGACGCGAAAACTATGTGAAACGTTGTGTTGGTCTGCCAGGCGATAGCCTTCAAATTATTGATGGTCAGGTATATATCAATGGTAAAGCACAAACAAATCCAAAGAATCTTCAAAAAAACTATCTTGTAATGACAGATGGTAGAAAGATTTCTGACGAACAATTTAAGAGACTTGAAGTGAGTGTTGATGATAGAATGTTGGTGAACAGTTGGAGAAACGGTGATGTTATTTTAGAGTCGCTTCAATATCCTCTAAACGAGAAAAATTCTTACAATCCTGTATATTATCTGCCTTTAACTTCAACTGCTTTGAAGCATATAAAGAGTTTGCCAAATGTGTTGGAAGTGTTGGAAGACCCAGATTTGTTCTCTCATCAAGTGTATCCAAAAGCTTATACACATTGGTCTCGCGACGATTATGGCCCAATTTATATTCCTCGCAGAGGTGCTACTGTAGAGGTTAATATGGAAAATATTCCACTATATGAACGCGTGATTCGCACCTACGAAGGCAACGAACTTCAAGTAAAAGATTCTACCATTTACATAAATGGCGAAGTGGCTACTGAATATACATTCAAGATGAATTATTATTGGATGATGGGCGACAATCGCAACAATTCAGAAGACTCACGTTATTGGGGATATGTGCCAGAAGACCATATCGTTGGTAAACCTCTATTTGTGTGGTTGTCTTTAGACAAAGACGAGCCAGGCTTGGGTATTAGATGGGGACGTTTCTTTAAATGGGTAGATGATATAAAATGAGAAACCCTATAGTTATACCTGCATATTCAGGAAATATTCAGTATTATTCAATACTTTCCAATTTCAAGGAGGTATATCTAGAGCAATATGCTCATTATGTGAAGCAAACTTATAGAAATAGATGTCAGATTCTTACTGCAAATGGAGTAATGAATCTGACTATTCCTGTAGATAAGGTCTCTGGAGAAAAGATGCTTGACAAAGATGTGAAAATCTCAAACACAGATTGGCAACGTGTACATTGGGCTGCTATTGAATCTGCATACAACAACAGTCCATTTTTTCTTTATTATTCAGACGACATAAGACCTATGTATGAGAAGAAGTTTGATTTTTTGTTAGATTTCAATCTTAAACTACAAGAAATAGTGACTTCTCTCATTGGTTTAGATACAAAACTTGTGCTAACAGATTCATACACAGAATCAAACGAGTTAGACTTTAGAGAAAAACTCTCTCCTAAATATAAGGGTACACCCCAAAATTTTATTTCAGTACCATATTATCAAGTGTTTAAAGAGAAATTTGGTTTTGTAGAAAACCTTAGCATATACGATTTACTCTTTAATATGGGCAATGAAAGTATTTTAATCTTAAACAAATCTTATAAACAATGAAAAAAATCTTATTGTGTTTAGTGACATTATTGTTTGCTACTCAAGTCTTTGCTCAATATGAGTCTGCTGGAATGCCACTAAAATACACTCCAGAGAAACAAAGTTTGAAACGTAGTGCTTCAAATTTCTTTATAAACCTAAATGCAGATACCACAAAAGTGTCTCTTGATGCCTCAAAAAGAGAATATGTTTCTGGCGTTACTTGTCCTTTAAACATATCAATGAACGATGGAAATACCTTTGTAGAAGGTGATATGAAAGTATGGAGGGTAGGTTTGCACTCAGACAATGCAAAGGGTATATCTCTTTACTTCGACAATTTCTTGTTGCCAGAGGGTGGCAAATTGTTTGTTTACAATCCTAGTCAAACTATTGTTTACGGTGCATTTACATCTGAAAACAACAATGATGCAAACCAACTATTGATTCGTCCATTGGCTTCAGATTCTATCATAGTGGAATATCAAGAACCTTTCACTGCTCCATTTGAGGCAGAACTACACCTTTCTATTGCTACACACGAACTTAGAACTGTAAACGCTTTCATGGCTTCAAATGAGTGTACTCAAGTGGTGGCTTATTATGCGCAGGCAGAAACTGTGAAAAGAGCTGTTTGTTTACTTTATATGGTGGGTGATACTCAATCATATTGGGGGTCTGGCGCACTTATCAACAATGCAAACCACAAACCATACGTTTACACAGCAGGTCACAATATAAAAACTGCAGATTTAGCTCCAAGAACTGTATATTATTTCAATTATGAAGTACCAGATGTAGATGTCAACTTCCAAGGACCTAGACAGTTCACCATTTCTGGTTCAAAATTGATTTCTCGCGATAGCGAGGTGGATTTTGCACTGGTAGAACTAAACAAAATGCCTCCTGCAGACTATCGTCCTTATTTGGCAGGTTGGACTAGAAATACTCCAAAAGCACCTTTTATGTGTGTGCAACACCCAGTGGGAGACGTGAAAAAAGCAAGTTTTGTAAATGAGCTTTCTGTTTCATATTTCAACAATTATTATTATAAAACTTATTGGTGGGTGAAACGTTGGGCTGAAGGTGTCACAGAAAAAGGTTCTTCAGGTTCTCCACTTTTTGATGCAGATGGCTATATCGTGGGCAACCTTACTGGTGGTGCTTCAGAATGTGACTCGCCTGTAAATGATTATTTCTGCCAATTCACTGCTTCTTGGGATTATTATTCAGATAGAACTAAGCAACTTGCTTGTTATATAGACCCTAATGGTACAGATGCCGTATCAATGGAAGGTTACGACCCATATTTAGAATTAGGGGTAAAAAGAATGAGTAATGTAAAAGTAGGAGACAAAATAGCCAATTTAACGGTAGATGATAAAGGAACTCCACTTGTGGGGCATACACGTGATGGTATTACAAAATTTGCTGAAAAATTTGAATTGACATCTCCTGCTACAGTTTATGGTGTGTATGTAACACCATTTATGGCAAAATACAATCCTAATAATCCTATTACAATTGAAATCTATTCAGGTAAAGATACACCAGATGAATTACTTTCTTCTGCTATAGTGCATCCAACAGAGGCTGGTTTTTATAGAAATGGCGCAACTAAAATAGATGATATAACATACTTTGATATGCAAGAGGTTTATGTAAGTCTGCCAAAACCTGTTGTTGTGAAAGAAAATTTGTTTGTTGTGTTGAAACTTTCATATACAAACTTAACAAATGATGATGTATTGGCAATGCCAAGTGTAATGAGAGAAGGTAAAGGTACTGCACTTTTCTATTACCAAAATGATTGGTATCCATTTAGTGAATATATAAGTGTTAACTTGAGTATTTGGATGGACCCTGTTGTAGGCAAAGCTGATGTTACCAACATAAATGAAACTTCAGAAACCCAATTAAACTATGCTGTATATCCAAACCCAACTCAAGGTGAGGTGTTTGTAAGTCCTACATTTGAAGGTGAGTACAAACTATTTGATATGGCTGGTAAAATGATAGGAACAGGAGTATATGATGCTCAAATAAATCTGCCTGAAAAGGGATTCTACATTATGGAACTACTTCCTAATGCAGGTGAAAGCGAAACTCATAAAATCATCTGTCATTAATGTTGCATTCTACAAGAGGTATAGTTCTGCGTTTGGTCCAATACAAGGACAATAGCTATATAGCGGAGATTTATACCCAAAAGTATGGCAAAGTAAGTTTTTCTGTTCATCGACCACAGAGTAAAAAGGCATCTATAAGGAATTATCACCTTATGCCTTTTTCTCTACTCGATATGCAGATTGAATATAAAGAGAATAGAGATATTCAGAAAATTCGTGAGGCAAGTCTCGCGGCAGAGTGCTATGCAGTGGTGGATAGTCCTGTGAAAGGGCTTATTTGCCAGTTTATGGCAGAGGTGGTGAGTAAAACCTTGGAGCACAACAATGCCGACGAGATACTTTTCGAATATTTTACTTCTTTAATCGGCAATATTTCATCGTCGGAAAGTTTAGGTGCTTTTCCACTTGATTTTCTACTTGATTATGCTCAATATTTGGGTATTTATCCCGAAGATGGAGAGAGCAACGAATTTATTCGTTTGCTAAGTGCGGAAGATAAAGGTTTGTTACTGAGTGCTTTAAATGATATTTCTGTGCTTAATAGGGTAGAAAGACGCAGGGTGATAAATATTCTTTTAAAATACTATCAGTACTTTTTGCCTTCTATGGGTGCTATCAAATCACTTGATGTGATTACTGATATACTCGGCTAGGTATTCTTGTTCTGTTTGTCCTGGAGTAGGGATGAGTGTGGCATTTTGCAGTTTACCTAGTGCATGTAGGTCCATAATGCTACTATAGCCACTTCTACAAATGATTTTATCTGCTTTTAGTATATTTTCCTGTAGTTCTTCTGTGCTCATGTAGTTGCATACAGTCACTTTGCCCACTTTGCTCACCTTTGGCTCTGCTTCTATTTTTCCTTGCACAAGTATGACACTCTCGTGAGGGTCATCTTGAAGCGACGTTAGTAGTTCTTCTTCAAGCATTGTGCGCTGAGGCTCCGCCCCTGAAAGAATTGCTAATGCTAAGTTAGGAGTTATATTTTCACGCCAGGACGAAGTCCGGTAGGGTGTGATTCTGTTTTGTAGGCAGGTGTCAGAAGTGCATCTTTTAGAAAATCTAGAGAGAACCCCAATATATTTTACATTCCTTGGCATTTTAGACGGATGCGAAAGCTCGCCTGCAAGCGATTCACTTACATCTTCATAATCTGGCACCCAACACTCTGTAAACCTATTTATAATACACCTATGCACAAATGCAACTAAAGGTTCCAACCACGCCCAACCCTTTGGCAATTTGATTAAAAGTTGGTGGGTGATGTATGCAGAAGGTACGGTTTTATGAAAAAGACCAAATCTATTGTCGGATATAATAAAATCTATATTCTCCTCATTTACAATGCGTTTGAGTGCTTTGTGCTCCTTTGCACTATAATATATAAGACTTGGAAATGCTTTTGCCACAGCCCACACTTGAGATTTGCTAGCAGAGTACTTCATCTTAAATGAAGGTATTTCAATGCTCTGCAGGTGTGGATATTGTTTTTTTAGTAGATTTAAAGACATACCAGAACCAGCGATAATAACATTATCGCCAAGTTCTAAGTATTTGTCTATAAGGGGAATAATTCTAGACGCATGACCCAATCCCCAATCTAGTGGTGAAATTAATATGCGTCTAGGAGTTTTCATGGAGTAACCAAGGTGTTAAGACCTATCTTTTTAACTCGTTTTTCTATTTCACGAAGTTCGCTTTCATCTACATGCTCAAGTCCTTCAATAGGCACTTTTCTGTCGATGCTATAGATTTGCACCAATCTAGGTTGGATTTGTTTTAATGCATTAATCCAAGCAGAAACCTCTTCTTCTGTAGTGTTGTCCACTTCTGGTCCTTTCACAAACATTGTTTGCACAATGCAGTTGTCTTTAAACTGTGCAATTTGCGAAATCAGAGTTTCAACTTCAAAATTTGGATTAACTGGTTGGTTAATCTTTAGAATAGTTTCTTTAATGGCACTGTCAAGTTTTAAAATGTTGTTGTCCACTCTTTTAAGAGCAAAAACCACATCTTTGTTGGCAAGTTGCCATGCATTGGTCAATACAGAGATTACAGCATCTGGGTAATAGGTGTTTCTTTGGTGGATAACATCTTCTACTATGCTTTTAAAGTCTGGGTGCATAGTAGGTTCGCCATTACCTGCAAATGTAAATGTGTCAATCACAGCATTAGAAGCTTTCAATTCTTTAAGTTTAGCTTCCAATTCTTTGTTAACTTCTTCTCTAGTAGATAGTTTTGTGTCTTCTCTGCCGTCTTTGTTTAGACCACATTCACAATAAATGCAGTCAAATGAGCATATTTTCCCATTGTTAGGTAAAAGATTGATACCCAACGAATTTCCTAGTCTGCGACTACGGATAGGTCCGAATATTGTGGTGTTAAATAACATTTAATAGTTCTTTTTCTTTTTCTTCTACTTTTTCAAATGGGAATTCTTCCAAAATACCTTCCATTAGAGCAGATATTTTGTCGTTGCAAAGATTTCCTATACTACCTTCGTGAGTGTGGTTTACAGTTTTATTAGGTGTAAAGTTGCCTTTTTCGATAGCCATACCTACTTGTTTGTAAGCATCTCTAAATGGTACACCTTCTAGAGTAAGTCTATTTACCTCTTCTACACTGAAAATTAGGTCGTATTTAGGGTCGTCCAAGATATTTTCGTTGATTTTGATTTTTTCTATCATGCTACGTGTCATGGCTAGAATATCAATCATTTCATCGAATAGAGGAAGATATACTTCTTTAATTATTTGTAAATCACGGAAATAACCAGAAGGAAGGTTGTTGATAATCATTGTGATTTGCTGAGGAACTCCTTGTATTTTATTGCATTTTGCTCTAGTCAATTCAAATACGTCTGGGTTCTTTTTGTGTGGCATAATACTAGAACCTGTAGTAAACTCGTCTGCAAGTTTTAGGAAACCAAAGTTTTGGTTTGTAAACATACAGCTGTCGAATGCAAGTTTAGAAATAGTGCCAGCCACAGATGCTAGAGCAGAAGCCACAATGCGTTCTGTTTTCCCACGTCCCATTTGTGCATACACTACGTTGTAGTCCATGCTATCAAAACCAAGTAGGTCGGTAGTCATTTGTCTGTTTAGAGGGAATGAGTTACCATAGCCTGCTGCAGAACCTAGAGGATTGCGGTTTACCACTTTATAAGCACTTAAAAGTAGTTGCATATCGTCTAGAAGGCTTTCTGCGTATGCTCCAAACCATAGACCAAATGAAGAAGGCATTGCTATTTGTAGGTGTGTATAACCAGGCATAAGCACGTTTTTGTAGCGTTCGCTTTGGTTTATTAAACTACAGAAAAGAGCATAAACCTCTTCTACCACTTCTCTCAATTTGGCACGAGAGAAAAGTCGTAAGTCCACTAAAACTTGGTCGTTTCTAGAACGTCCGCTATGTAGTTTTTTACCTACTTCGCCTAGTTGCATTTCCACTTGAGAGTGAATATCTTCTACACCGTCTTCTATTACGAATTCGTCGTTTTCTATTTGGTTGAAAATCTCTTTAAGTCCTTTTAAAATAGCACTTAAGTCTGATTTTTCTAGCAGACCGATAGATTCTAGCATTTTGGCGTGAGCCATAGAACCTAACACGTCGTAACGAGCAATGTACATATCCATCTCTGCGTCTTTACCTATAGTATAACGCTCAATATCGCTGTTTACAATGGTTTCTTTTTGCCAAAGTTTGTTTGCCATATTTTAGTATTGAATTTTAGTAAGTAAATCTGCTGCTTGATTTATTCCATCAGCAAGTTTGTTTTTCACAAACATTTTCAACATAAAAGGAATGTCGGCTTTCAGAGTAATCTTTGCCTTTGTGTCGTAAGGAGCCTTTTCTACAAGTTGAATCCAAATGTAAAATTCCACTGGAGACTTGTCTGAGGCAAACTTAATACACTTATATTCCTCTCTTTCTATTATTTTAAAACCTATTTCGCCCATAGTATCCACTTTAACACTACAAGAATCGGCAGTAAGAGTAATATCCTCTGGCTTAATCTTGTTTTGTGGAATATTGTCTATTATAGGTCTAAGGT
>JAXJWL010000159.1:0-2032 GCA_036308065.1 Paludibacteraceae bacterium | reverse complement strand
AGTTTGTACACTATCGTTTTTCACCAAATAATAGGTATAAAGCACTTTACCTGCCTCCCATGGAGAAAAGATTTCAACTTTACTAAATATAGAATCTTTCTTCACTCGAAAATTCTCAGCAAACTCCTCACTCCTAACTCCTAACTCCTCACTTCTAACTCCTAACTCCTCATTTGCTGTCGTGCAACCAAAAAGAAATATTGATAATAATATAAATAGAAAAAAAATCCTCATTGTTTATAATTAACTTTTATCCCTACAAAAGTACAATATTTTATAAGAATTTCAATTAAAATCATTATCTTTGATGTTATGAAAATTTTATTTATCGGTCCAGCATATCCATATAGAGGTGGTCTTGCTACATTCAACGAATGCATGGCACGCCAGTTTATAAAAGAAGGAGAAGAAGTGAAACTTGAAACATTTACTCTCCAATACCCTTCTTTTCTTTTTCCTGGCACTACTCAATATAGCACCGACCCTGCGCCAGAAGACTTAAATATCTCACGCACAGTCAATTCTGTAAACCCATTCAATTGGATAAGTGTGGGCAAAAGAATTGCTAAAGAGAACTACGACCTAGTGCTTGTAAGATTTTGGTTACCTTTTATGGCACCTTGTTTGGGCACAATAAGCAGACTTATTCGTAAAAACAAAAATACTAAGGTATTTGCCATTGTGGACAATATGATTCCACACGAAAGACGCATTGGCGACATCACTTTAGGTAAATATTTTGTAAACTCAGTAGATGGCTTCATCACTCTATCTCAATCGGTTTTAGACGATGTGAATAAGTTTGACAAGAAAAATAGACCAAAAATCTGCACGCCACACCCTGTTTACAATATTTATGGTGAAACTTGTGAAAAGTCACTTGCTTGTGAAAAACTTGGCATCGACCCTAAATATAAATACGTGCTTTTCTTTGGTTTTATTCGTGATTATAAAGGACTTGACATTTTGATGGAAGCGTTTAAATATTTGCCAAACGACATAAAGCTTATTGTTGCGGGTGAATTTTACAACAATTCTGAAAAGTATAAAAAACTTGAAAAGGAACTAAACTTAGAAGGCAGAATTCATTGGTTTACAGAGTTTATCCCTACAAATGAGGTGGCAACATATTTTTCTGCAGCAGAAATTGTGGCTCAACCATATAAAACTGCTACTCAAAGTGGTGTAACACAGGTGGCTTATCAACTAGAAAAACCTATGCTTGTGACCAATGTGGGTGGACTAGCAGAAATTGTACCTCACGGAAAAGTGGGTTATGTAACAGAAGTTGACCCTAAAGCAGTGGCTGAAGCCATTCAGGATTTTTACAACAATGATAGAACAGCAGAATTTTTGCCACATATTCGCACCGAAAAACAAAAATATAGCTGGAGCGAACTAAACTCTAAAACCAGAGAACTATTCGCAACACCTAATTACGGACGTTGTCCGTGATTTTAGGCGGCACTCGGCAATGATTAAGCAAGCTTATCATTGCTCTCATTTGCACTAAAATTCCTAACTATTTGAAGAATACATCACACATATTATTACTAATCCTTTGGTCTTTCTTGTGCTTGACATTTTTCTCGTTAGACCTTATACTCGGAAGTGTTCATATTTCACTTTCTGAGATTAGAGAGATATTTTCTGGAGCAGCAGAAGACACAGGACTTTGGCATATAATATACAATTTCCGTTTGCCGAAGGCTATCACTGCCCTACTTACTGGTGCAGCTCTTGCTGTTTCTGGACTTTATATGCAAACACTCTTCCAAAACCCACTTGCAGGACCATACGTATTGGGGATTAGTTCGGGAGCGAGCTTGGGCGTAGCGCTACTCTTAATGGGCGGAGCATTTCTACCTGCAGCACTTGTAGCCAATGCTTGGGCACAAGTTGGTGCAGCAATTGTTGGTTCACTCCTTGTGCTACTTCTCGTACTCGGAGTTTCTAGCAAAGTAAACGACACTGTTTCTCTACTCATTGTGGGTATGATGTTTGGAAGCATAGCTGGTTCTGTGGTAAATGT
>JAXJWL010000158.1:0-7910 GCA_036308065.1 Paludibacteraceae bacterium | reverse complement strand
TAACCTTAAAAAATTATTTACATGAGTATCAACAATGTGAAAAATTCGCGTAAATGGTTTCTTACAGCTGTTATGTCTTTGTTATTTTGTGTAGGAGCTATCGCTCAAACACAAATTTCAGGTACAGTTGTAGACCAAACTGGTGAACCAGTTATTGGAGCTTACGTTACTTTAGAAAGTGACAACTCTGTAGGTACCATTACCGACTTTGATGGTTACTATGAAATTTCAGTTCCATCAAATGGAAAATTAGTTTTCTCATTCATGGGTTATGAAAGCCAAACTCTTTCAGTGGCTGGAAAATCTACTCTAGATGTAACTCTAGCAGAGGAAACAACAAAACTTGACGAAGTCGTAGCTATCGGTTACGGTTCTCAAACTAAAAAAGAATTAACAGGTTCTGTAGTTAGTGTAAAAGCTGACGACATGAACAAAGGTTCATTCAACAGTGCTCAAGGTATGTTACAAGGTAAAGTAGCAGGTTTGAACATGTCTAAAAGTGGTGGTGGTGACCCTACCAACCGTGACTATAGCGTTCAAATCCGTGGTACAGGTTCTTTAACTGGTAACAACACTCCTCTTTACATCATCGACGGTGTTCCAGGTGCATCTATGAACAATATCAACCCTAGCGATATTGAGTCTATGGACGTACTAAAAGACGGTTCTGCAGCTGCTATCTACGGTACTCGTGCAAATGCTGGTGTGGTAATCGTAACAACCAAAAAAGGTAAAGAAGGTAAAACTCAAGTAGAATACAACGGTAGCGTACGTACCGACTTGGTAGCAGGCAAAATCGAAGTATTAACTGCTGATGAATTCGTAAAAGCTGGTGGTGCAGACTTCGGTTATGAAACAGACTGGTTCAAAGAAATCACTCGCGTTCCAGTTTCTACCGAACACAACTTATCTATATCTGGTGGTATGGAAAAAGTTAACTATCGTGCTTCTTTAAACTTCAAATCTAACCAAGGTCTTTCTAAAAACTCTTCTTTCCAAGAGTTAATCGGACGTGTTAACGTTAACCAAAAAGCGTTAAACAAAATGTTAGATTTAAGCTACGATTTATCTTATTCTACAACAACATCTAGCTGGGTTGACCACGCTGCTTTCCAACAAAGTATCAAATACAACCCAACCATGCCAGTTTACTTCCAAAAAGGTACAGCTGAATACAAAAAATATGGTGGTTTCTGGCAAAACTTCGATAAATCTGGTTTCATCAACCCAGTATCTATCGTAGAACAACCAACAAAAGACGGTAAAGACCAAACATTCTTAGGAAGTATCCGTGCTACTTTAACTCCTGTTACAGGTCTTAAAATTTCAGGTTTCGGTTCTTACCAATTATACAACCAAACTTGTGGTGACTACACTCCATACGACGCACAATATGGTAACGGTGTTGCAAACGAAGGTTTTGCTAAAAAATCAAACAACACAAACATCACTCGTATGGTTGAAGCAACAGTTCAATATGGTAACGAAATCAAGAAAAATGCATTCACCTTCATGGTTGGTTATGCATACCAAGATTTCGTAAACGAAACATTTGACGCTTCAAACACTAAATTCGATACAAACAACTTCTTATACAACAACCTAGGTGCTGGTGAAGGTCTAAACTCACTTGCTGACGGTGGTAACAAAGATGGTATCGGTATCAACTCATACAAAGAAGAATGGAAACTTGCTTCTTTCTTCGGACGTTTCATTTACAACTACGATCAACGTTACTTCTTAAACGCTTCAGTTCGTGCAGAAGGTTCTTCTAAATTCGGTGCTAACAACCGTTGGGGTTGGTTCCCTGCAGTATCTGCGAGCTGGTTGATCTCTAACGAAAAATTCATGCGTAACCAAACTGTAGTTGATGAATTGAAACTACGTGCTGGTTTCGGTATCACAGGTAACGTTCCAGGTGATTGCTATCCTTGGATGGGTCTGATGAACAAAAACGAAGACTACGCATACTTCGGAGATAACAAAGTTGTAACTTACTCTCTATCAAATACTCCAAACCCAGACCTAAAATGGGAAACCAAAACTGAGTACAACGTAGGTATCGACTTCGCATTCCTAAATGGTCGTCTATCTGGTAGTATCGAATACTACAACCGTACAACAAACGACCTTCTATACTGGTTTGCTGTAGACCCTTCTGTTTCTCCTAATGGTTCTATGTTAGGTAACGCAGGTAGCCTACAAAACCAAGGTGTTGAACTTGCAGTTAACGGTGTTCCAGTTAAAACTAAAGACTTCACATGGAACTTAGGTTTAACAATGGCTCACAACTCAAATAAAGTTCTTTCTCTTGGTAACGACCAATTCAAATTCCCAGAAGCAGACCGCGAACGTGGTGGTGTAGGTGACGGTTCAGTAGGTTGGACAGGTCAAAAATTCCAAATCCTTCAAGAAGGTGAAGCTGTAGGTAACTACTATGGTTTCAGATATGCTGGTCAAGATGCTGATGGTGTATTCTACGGTTACACAAAAGATGGTAAAAAGAAAAAAATGAAGAGCTTGAAAAACGAAGATAAAGTAATCTTAGGTAACGCTCTTCCATACGTAAACTGGGGTATCAGCTCAATGATGAACTTCTACGGAGTTGACTTCTCATTCAACATCCGTGGTGCTATCGGTGGTAAATTATTAAATACCAAACGTCTAGCTTACGGTGACAAAACTGCTATCAAACAAGGTAACATAATGGTATGTAAAGATAACAAATTTGACACACCTAACGTAATGACCGACTACTACTTAGAAGATGCTACATACGCTAAACTAGGTGACGTAACTATCGGTTATACCTTCAACATCAAAGAAAATGTTGCTAAATACTTATCACACGCACGTATTTATGTAACAGGACAAAACTTAGTAACCTTGTCTAGCTACTCTGGTGTAGACCCAGAAAACGTAAATATGGGTGGTTTGGAACCTGGTATCGATGGTATCGACTACTATCCAACTGCTAGAACATTTATGTTGGGTGTTAACTTAGCATTCTAATAGAAACAATAAAACAAGAATTATATGAAAATAAATATTAAAAAGATAGGTTTATTGCTTGGCTTAGGTGCGTTAGCTGTTTGCCAGTCATGTGTTGACTTGGAACCTGAGGTTTATAGCAAAATAGACGCTGGAGCATTTAATTCAGACCCTGCTGTATTTCAGTCTAAATTAGGTGACGTCTATGTGAATTTACAACGCGAATACGGTTACGTATATCGTGAAGGCTACTGGAGCTTGCAAGAAAATACCACTGACGAATGTTTCGTTCCAACACGTTACATGGGTGACTGGTATGACGGTGCAGCATTCTGGAAACAACGTGACCATGAATTTACTTCAAAATTACGTGAAATCTCACAAAATGGTCAAAATGGTAACAATGCATGGCAATTCCTTACTCGTGGTATTGCTAAATGTAACGATATGTTAGCATGGATGAACTCTGTAGGTGCTAGCGAATTCCTAGAAACTGACTATGCAGAAGTTTATATCCTACGTGCATGGTATCACTACTTATTAATGGACTCATTTGGTAATGTTCCATTTATGACTAAAGTAGGTGATGCAGCTCCTGTGCAATTACAACGTGCAGTTGTTTGCGATAGCATCATGAACGACTTGTTAAAATACGTTCCTAAAGCATCTGAAGAAAAAGTTTACTCTCGTGTAAACAAATTCGTAGGTTACATGGTTTTAGCAAAAATGTATTTAAATGCTGAGGCATGGGGTGTAGATAAAGTATCTGAAAACTTCAAAAATGTAAATTGCTACGCAAAAGCTGCTGAATATGCAGGCAAAGTAATAGACGAAGGTGGTTACAAACTAGAAACAGACTACTTCAGCAACTTTGCTGTAGAAAACCAAGGTTCTAAAGAAAATATCTGGTGTGTGTTCTATGATGCATCTTTCTCAAAAGGTATGCAATTCCACATGATGTCACTTCACTATGCATCTCAAGAACCATACAAACTTAAAAACCAACCATGGAACGGTTACTGTACATCGCACAAAGTTATCGGTCTATATGGTGAAGGTGACAAACGTATTGGTTCTTGGTTACGTGGTCCTCAACCAAAAGGTGTAGAAGTAGGTATCGACTCTGCAACATTCGTAAACATGCCTAAATATGTTCGTCTTCCAGAAGAATATCCAGCTTCTCTAGCTGAAATTAAGGAAGCAGGTGGCTCAGTTACTGTTAGTATGCCTGGTTACTTTACCGACACACTTACAACATTCAAAAACGACGAAGCTACCAAAATTTACAATGTATTTGAAGGTGCTCGTTTTGTTAAGTTCCAAATCCAAGAACATGTTGGTGACCACATGTCTAACGACTTCCCAATCTTCCGTCTTGCTGACGCATACCTAATGAAAGCAGAAGGTTTATTGCGTACAGGAGATAAAGCTGGTGCTATTGAAGCAGCTAACGTAGTTCGTGCTCGTGCTGGTGCTGAATTATACTCAGATTTAACTCTAGACGAACTTTCTAACGAACGTGTACGTGAACTTTGCTGGGAAGGTTTCCGTCGTCAAGACTTAATCCGTTTTGGTCGTTTCACTGGTCCAAAGTCATTTGCTAAAGATGGTGACAAAGCAAACCTTTGGGTGTTCCGTACAGAAGAAAGTCCTGAATATAAAAATGTATTCCCATTACCAGACTTCGTTATCTCTAACTACGGTTATCCTCAAAATGACGGTTATGTAGAATAATATTCTCAAAACTTAAATAATGATAGAGACGTCAAATATTTGGCGTCTCTATTTTTTATTTGTATTTTTGCAAAAAAATAAGAAATGTATAATGGAAACTACAAGACAAAATAAGATTGCTCGTTTATTGCAAAAGGAAATTAGTGATATTTTTCGCAGTTTTACCCAAAATATGCAAAAAGGTATCCTTATTTCTCCTACTATTGTAAGAATTAGTCCAGACTTGAGTGTGGCGCGTGTTTATATCAGTGTATTCCCTTCAGACAAGGAAAAAGAATACCTAGATTTAGTAAACGAACGTTCAGTTGCTATTCGTCACGAATTAGCACAACGTACACGTCATCAACTAAGAACTGTACCTACACTTACATTCTTCTTAGATGACTCTCTAGATTATATCGAAAATATCGACAATCTTCTAAAATAATCTGCCTTGAACCTAGCTCTATACATAGCTAAAAGGTATCTTTTTTCTAAAAAACGACACAATGCCATAAACATAGTGTCGCTTATTTCTATGTGTGGGGTAGTGGTAGGTTCTATAGCACTAGTTTGTGTACTTTCTGTTTTCAACGGATTTCAGACTGTCGTAGAAGATTTGTTTAGCAATTTCGATGCACAAATCAAGATTGTTGCTACATCTGGCAAGGTTTTTCAGCCAGATTCTATAACTCACGCTCTTACTCACCCAGATATACAGCACACCTGTCATGTAATAGAAGATAATGCACTTCTTAAATTTGGAGAAAAACAACTACCTATTACTATAAAAGGTGTACCACAAGACTATACCAAGGTGAGTGGGATAGATAGTATCCTTGTAGAAGGTGAGTTTTCTACCAAGGAGGGCTCATTTAATATGGCAGTAGGAGGTATCGTTCTTGCAAATACTCTAGGAAGTGGGCTTAGATTTGTGCAACCGATTTGGCTTTATGCTCCAAAGAGAATTGGAAATGTAAATCCAATGATGGTGGACAAGGCATTTAACCGTGAACATGCCTTTCTTACAGGTATTTACATGGTGCAACAAGAAAAATACGACAACAATTTTCTAATTGTACCACTAGAACTTACTCGCAGACTCTACGATTATACTACAGAAGTTACTGCAGTAGAACTAAAATTGACTGAAAACGCAGATGAAAGAGAAGTAAAATCCTATATTGCAGACAAATTGGGCTCGCAATACAAGGTTTTAGACAGATATGAGCAACAAGAAGAGTTTTTCAATATGCTCCAAATAGAAAAATGGGTCACATATCTTATTCTTTCATTTATTCTACTTATCGCTATCTTCAATATTGTAGGTTCGTTATCTATGCTTATTATAGAAAAGAAAGACGATGTTAAAATTTTAAGCAGTCTAGGTGCAGAAGATTCACTTATTAAGAATATCTTCTTATTTGAGGGTTGGCTTATCTCTGTTATTGGAGCATTTATAGGTATTATAATAGGTGTAGTGCTTTGCTATATCCAAATGGAATTTGGTATAATAAAATTAGCATCTACAGCAGGCACATACCTGGTAGATGCTTATCCAGTTAAGTTAGTCTTTTCTGATATAATATTAATTTTTCTTACCGTCCTATCCATGGGCTTCGGTGCTTCATACATAGCCACCCGCCGCATAAACTCCTAATTACTCGCTACGCTCGTGATTGCTAGCTACGCTCGGCATAACTTAAGCAAGCTTAGTTCTGCTCTCGCTTGCACAGCAATTCTTAACTCTTCCCTTTGTAACCCACTCGTTACCACCAATTACCACGCCTTCGCCAATAGTAATGCGTCCCAAAATTGTTGCGCCAGCATACACAATCACGTTGTCTTCAAGTATTGGGTGACGCGCAATACCCTTGATTGGATTGTTATTTTCGTCAGTTGGGAAACTTTTTGCGCCCAAAGTCACGCCTTGATATAGTTTTACATGGTTTCCTATAATGCAAGTCTCACCAATTACAATACCAGTGCCATGGTCTATTGCAAAATAAGAACCAATTGTGGCGCCAGGGTGAATGTCAATCCCAGTTTCAGAGTGCGCCATTTCAGTTATCATTCTTGGAATAATATCAGAAGCACCCAATTTTAAAAGTGCGTGAGCAATTCTATAATTTACAATTGCTTTCAAACCAGGGTAAGCCAAAATAATTTCGCCAAAATTTTTAGCAGCAGGGTCGCCATTGTATATAGCTTCCACATCTGTGCGCAAAATCAACTTAATATCTGGCAACTGCTCCACAAATTTAGCAGCAATCTCCAAAGATCTTTGTTTTTTCAGTTCCAATCTTCTATCTTCCTCCTTGCATTCAAAACAAAGTCCTGCATATAGTTGTTCAGTAAGAATATTAAACAATTTTTCAACCCTTACACCTATATGATAATTAAAAGTCTGGTTATACACAATCGAACTACCATAAAATCCTGGGAAAATCACGCTTCTACACAAATGTATAAAGTCATAAAGCGCATTTATTGAAGGATAAGGTTCTCCATCTCTACCTTTATGAGTCAATTTTCCATCAAACTCCTGCGAATTCAACCTCTCCACCGCAGTATTTATAGTAGCATAATATTTATTTTCCATATACTTTATATATAATAACGTGTATTGTTTCTTGTGCAAATTTAGTAAAATCTCTCGCTTCTATTCAAATTTTGTATAGAATTAATCATATAAAAGTGAAATATTGCACAAGTTTATATTTCTCTTAGAGTAGGGATATTTTGCATTAAATGCCTTAGAAGTGTGTTTGGGGCTTGTTTTAGGGTTGAAATGTTAAAATATATCACTATTGATTTTCAGTGAGTTATAAAAAAGTTGTAATTTTCTTTGAAAAAAATCGTCGAAATATTTGGATTGTATTACAAAAGTCCATACCTTTGCACCCGCTTTTCGACCAAGAGTGGTCAACACAACAAAAAGCTTAGACGTGCTGAAAGATTGAAAGTTTAACCGCTTCTAAAAATTTTTGAAAAATTTTTCCTCAAAAATTTGGTAGTTTGAAAAACTTGACTTATCTTTGCAATCCGTTTTGATGACAAGACGGCGCACTGCAAAAGCGAATTGCAGTTGTGTTACAGAAATGATGAAACGCAAAAAGTTCTTTGATAGATTGAACAATATACAACCAAAACAAGGTTAAGGAAAAAATAGCAACCGTCAGTTTTCTTTATAGGAAACTACAAAC
>JAXJWL010000157.1:0-4228 GCA_036308065.1 Paludibacteraceae bacterium | reverse complement strand
TCTATGAAGTAGTTAACGGTGCAGCAACTGTTGCTTACATCCACCCAGGAAACAAACTTGCTACTGTAGTAGCATTCAACGAAGCTCTTGACGCTCAAGTAGCTCGTGAAGTAGCAATGCAAGTTGCAGCTATGAACCCAATCGCTGTAAAACGCGACGAAGTTCCTGCAAACATCATCGCTACAGAATTAGAAGTTGGTCGTGAAAAAGCTCGTCAAGAAGGCAAACCAGAAGCTATGCTTGACAAAATTGCTGAAGGTCGTCTAAACAAATTCTACAAAGAGTCTACTCTTCTAGAACAAGACTTCATCAAAGACGCTAAAGTAAGTGTTCAACAATACTTAAAACAAGTTTCTGCGTCTCTTACAGCTACAGCTTTCAAACGCGTAACTCTAAACGAAGAATAATAAATTTTTATTCATACAAAATGGCGGCTAAAATTTTTAGTCGCCATTTTTTTATTAATCATTTATGATATTGTATCTTTGTGGTTCAAAATAAAAAGATTATGGTACAAGAACTAGATATTAGAAAAAACAAGATTATTGCTGCACTAAAAAATGTGGGTGCGGATGCGTGTTTGTTAACCACTTCTGTGAATGTTTATTATGCCACAGGACGTATTATTATTGGTTATGTTTATATCAACGTTGATGGCAATATACTTAGCCTTGTGCGCCGTCCAAACAATGTGGTTGGTGAAAATGTGTTTTTCATAAGAAAAGTGGAGCAATTAGCAGAGATTTTGGGTAGCCAAGGTATTGCGATGCCTAAAAAAATGGTTGTAGAGGGTGATGAAATTTCTTTTGGTGAGTGGAACCGTATTGCTGCATGCACAGGAGCAGAACTTGTAAATGGTTCAAACCTTATTCGACTTGTGAGAAGTGTGAAAACTGAGTGGGAAATTGCGCAATTGAGCCTTTCTGCTGAGATACAATCTGATGTGCTAAGAAAAGTGCCTTCTGTGTATGTAAAAGGTATGAGCGACCACGAATTTAGCGTAGAAGTGGAAAAATTGTTCCGTTTGGCTGGTTGTTTGGGTCTTTTCCGTATTTATGGTGGCACAATGGAGGCTTATATGGGTTCTATTCTTGCAGGTGAAAATGCTTGCGAGCCTTCTCCATACGACTTTGCACTTGGTGGTGCTGGTATGCACCCTTCTCTGCCACTTGGTCACAACGGTAGTACACTTAAAGAGGGTCAAACTGTGATGGTGGATATAAACGGCAACTTTACTGGTTATATTTCAGACCAATCTAGAACTTTTTCTATTGGAAAACTTCCTCAGTATGCGTATGATGCTCACAGAGTTTCTATTGAAATTCAAGAAAAAATAGCTCAAAAAGGTAAGCCAGGTGTGTCTTGCGAGGAACTTTATCAGATGTCGTTAGCGATAGCTAAAAAGTATGGTTTTGAAAAGAATTTTATGGGTCTTACCCAACAAGCTAAGTTTGTGGGACACGGCATTGGTCTTGTGATAAACGAACTTCCTGTGCTTTGCGATAGAAACAAAGCTGTGCTTGAAGTGGGAAATACCATTGCTTTGGAGCCTAAATTTGTGTTCCCAGAAGTGGGTGCTGTGGGTACTGAAAATAGTTTTGTGGTAACAGAAAATGGTATGAAAAAATTGACCTCAGCGCCAGATGAAATCGTTGACCTTTTAGCATAAAATACTATGGGAAGAAATAAATTTTCTGAAAAAGAGATAAGAATTATTCGCAAACTGCTTGGTAGCAAGATGAAAGCGAATCGTGGTGCTCAAAAGATGAGTCGTCATACTTTGCGTACTGTGTTCTCGTTTAATATTTCCGATTTTAATGTGCAAGGCGAGGCATTCGGTCCTCTGCAACTAGACGAGTGCGTTCGTCGCAGACGCATCCATATCTTGGACGAGGCTACTATCGAAGGTATGAAACTGCGTTTTGCCGAAAAGAAACAGCACGAGCAAGCAATGGAGCAAGCAGAAGCCATTGCCGACGGCGAAAACGTGGATTGGCAAGCCGTGCTAAAAGAATGGAACGAATATTACTCAGTAGAAGACCCAAGTAAAATGGGTTCAGAGGAAGGATAATAAAAATCACATAAATAGATACTCCCGAAAGTTTTTTATCTAACTTTCGGGATTTTTAATGTCAAAAAATATTTATAATAGTTGCATTTTCAACTATTATTACTATATTTGCATTGGAATAGTCTAATTTACAACTATTATGGAGAGTATTTATACTTTATCAGACACTGTTATATATGATAAAATAGGAGCAAAAATAAAAGCATTGCGACTAAAGCAGAACATAACACAACAAAGTCTTGCAGAAGCAACAAAAGTATCATTGTCTTCAATCAAGAGCATGGAGAAAGGCGAAATTAAGTCTTTCGATTCTCTCGTGAGAGTACTTCGAACATTAGGTAGGTTAGATATTTTTCAAACGCTAATAGAAGAAGAGCAATTGAGTCCTAGCGAATACTACAAACTCGTGAACTCAATAAAAAAGAACACTAGAAAACGTGCTGTTGGCAAACTAAAAGTAAAAAAAGAGGAGGAATCTGAATGGTAGATGTAGCACAAGTAAAAATTTATGGCATTCCAATGGGCGTATTTCGCCTTGATAATAGATACGATAATGTACAATTTGAGTATGATAACGATTTTGTCTCAAAGGGACTAGAACCTTCACCTTTAATGATGCCTACTCTAGCAGGACGTATATACTCGTTTGCAGATTTAGGTAGAGAAACCTTTAAAGGGTTACCAGGATTGCTTGCAGATTCTTTACCAGATACGTACGGTCGTGCATTGTTTGACAGATGGCTAAGTTTAACAGGTAGAACAAGTAGTAATATTATTGAAACTCTTTGTTTTCTTGGTAAACGCTGTATGGGAGCATTAGAGTTTGAACCTGCTATTGATGTAGATTATAACTTGAATGCAAAGGTAGAAATTGATTCGCTTGTAGATGTGGCGCGAGAAGCTCTGCTGAATAAAGAAGGTTTTGGTGTAAATATAAATGAAGATAAAAAAGCTGCTATAGCAGAAATACTTCGTCTAGGTACATCGGCAGGAGGGCAACGTGCAAAAGCTATTATTGCATACAATAAAACTACAGGTGAAGTTCTCTCAGGACAAACTAACGTGCCTAAAGGTTTTGATTATTATATAATAAAATTAGATGGCGTTTCTGCCACAACTGGTTTTAGAGAAACTGAAAACTATGGTCGTTTAGAATATTCATTCTATAAATTAATAAAGAAATGTGGCATAGAAATGTCTGATTGCTCACTAATAGAGGAAAATGGACGTGCTCATTTTCTAACCAAAAGATTCGATAGAGAAAATGGAAAGAAAATTCACATGCAGACCTTATGTGGTTTGGCACATTATGACTATCGACTACATCGTGCTTTTTCATACGAACAAGCCTTCAATGTAATGCGTACATTAAAACTACCCTATTCGGACGCAGAAGAAATGTTTAGAAGAATGGTTTTGAATGTAATTATTCGTAACCAAGACGACCATACAAAAAATATTTCATTCTTAATGGATGAAGATGGTATCTGGAAACTTTCTCCAGCGTACGATATGGGATATTCTTATAATCCTAATGGAGGATGGACTTCAACACATCAAATGTCAATTAATGGTAAGTTTGATGAGATAAATCGTAAGGATTTACTTAAATGTGGAGCCATAAATAACATTAAAAATGCTTCAATAATAATTGATGAAATCTGTGACACGGCATCTTCATGGCCATCTATTGCTAAAGAATGTGACGTACCTGAAAATATGATTGAAAAAATTTTTAATAACTTTCTGATACATATTTAAAATAGTTATCAAACAAAAATAACATAGAGTATATGAGTAGAGAAGAACTTTTTCCGCTGGTAGATGAGGCTGGCAATGTGGTGGGAAGTGCTACTAGAAAGGAATGTCATAGTGGTACTTTTTGGTTGCATCCTGTGGTGCATTTGCATGTGTTCAATAGCAAAGGTGAACTTTACTTGCAAAAACGCAGTATGCTAAAGGATGTGCAGCCTGGCAAATGGGACACTGCCGTGGGTGGTCATGTGGATTTTGGTGAGAGCATTTTGCAAGCGCTTGCTCGTGAAGTGCGTGAAGAACTTGGCATCACCGAGGCGGAGTTTAAACCTCTGTTTGTTTATCCATATCGTTCTACCACCGAATACGAACTTGTAAACGCCTACTACACCGTTTATGATG
>JAXJWL010000156.1:0-2990 GCA_036308065.1 Paludibacteraceae bacterium | reverse complement strand
CTTCTAGGTCTTCGGCAGAGATTGTTGCTTTGCCGTCGCTAATGCTGTTGATTGCTTTGCAAGCGTCGAACAGATGCGAAATAGCAATTGGTGAGTTTAGGTCGTCGTTCATAGCTGCATCACATTTCTCTCTTAAGCCTTTTACGTCCACTGTGCTCGCGCCAGATGCTGTTAGCTTGCCAAGACGTTCGTAAGCTTCCATTAAGCGTTGTAGGCCTTTTTCTGAGGCTTGTAGGGCTTCGTTGCTGAAGTCTACTGTGCTGCGATAGTGAGCTTGCAATATGAAGAAACGAATAGTCATTGGGCTATATGCTTGCGCAAGTAGTTTGTGATTACCTGTGAATAGTTCTTCTAGTGTAATGAAGTTGCCCAATGATTTACCCATTTTTTGACCATTGATGGTAATCATATTGTTGTGCATCCAATAGTGAACAGACTCTTTGCCAAGGGCTGCGGTAGATTGTGCAATCTCGCATTCGTGGTGTGGGAACATTAGGTCCATACCGCCACCGTGGATGTCAAACTCTTCACCTAGGTATTTGCAACCCATTGCTGAACACTCCATGTGCCAACCTGGGAAACCGTCGCTCCAAGGAGATGGCCAACGCATAATGTGTTCTGGTTGTGCTTTTTTCCAAAGGGCAAAGTCCATACTGCGGCGTTTTTCGCTTTGACCATCTAGCTCACGAGTAGTTTCTAGAAGCTCCTCGATATTGCGTCCAGAAAGTTTGCCGTAGTTGTAGTCTTTGTTGTATTTTTCTACATCGAAATACACACTTCCTTCGCTCACATATGCATAGCCTGCGTCTAGAATTTTTTGTGTAAACTCTATCTGCTCTATAATGTGACCAGATGCGTGTGGCTCAATGCTAGGTGGAAGCACGTTTAGGTCTTCCATATTTTTGTGGTAGCGGTTCAAGAAATATTGCACCACTTCCATTGGCTCTTTTTGCTCAAGACGTGCTTTCTTTGCAATCTTGTCTTCACCCTCGTCGGCATCGTGTTCTAAGTGACCAACGTCTGTAATATTACGCACATAACGCACTTTGTAACCTAGGTTTTGTAGGTAACGGAAAAGTAGGTCGAATGTAATGGCAGGGCGAGCGTGTCCAAGGTGTGCATCGCCATATACTGTAGGTCCACATACGTACATACCCACTAAGTTGTTGTGCACTGGTACGAATTGTTCTTTCTTACGGGTTAATGTGTTGTAAATGGTTAGTTTGTGTTCCATGTCTTTTTAATTAGGAATTAGAAATTAGGAATTAGGAATTGCTGTGCAAGTGAGAGCAGAACTAAGCTTGCTTAAGTTATGCCGAATGTTGCGAGTTAGTGAGAGCAGAAGCAAAGTTTACTTTGATTATGCCGAACGTAAGCAACTTCAGCGAAGCTAATATGTAGCCAGCAATCACGAGCGTAGCGAGTAATTTTACCTTTCAATCTGCAAAGATACAATTTTTTTTGTATTGAATACATAAAAAGACTGACTCGTTTGTATTTGAGCCAGTCTCTTTTTATGACATTGCGCCAAAAGCGCCTTATTAACCTATTCCTTTATAAACTTATACGCTTCTTCGTATGTTTGATAGCGCACTGCAAGTAAATACATGCCCGCTTCAAGCGATGTTACATCTACCACGCCTTCTTCGGTGTATTTTGGAGAATATGTTGCTCCAGAAAGTGCTATCACTTTCACATCTGAAATAGCTTCTTCTGAGTCTATTTTGATGAAATCTGATGTAATAGAAGGGTAGATAGAAGAGTTTCGTGCATTTTCAGCTTCAACATCTTCGATGCCAACAAATACCTCGTTAATATTAATTTCAGGTAGGGTATATTTACTAGCAGTGTAAACTTTTACGTCGCCACCTGCAATGCTCATAGATTTTCCTCCTGCAAGTTGAGTGGTGCCGCCTGCTAGATAGTCGTACCAGTTGTTGCCTGTAGGCAGGGTAAATGTTTTACTTGTTGTACCTACGTTGGCAAGTATAAATATGCGATTGTTGCCACTACCCCAAATTACACTACGTAGTTGTTTGCCATGTGCAAGGTCGGCACTTGTAGGGTTGCCCTCAAACACAGAAGGAGCAATTTTTGTACGTAGTTGAAGTATTTGACCTGTTTTCTTATAAGCATTTAAACGATTTGTATTTGTAAACCAACCTAAACTTTCTGGAACAGGTTTTGCATCGGTATCATGACATGGTTGCGCTTGTGTTTGACCGTATGGAGCTTTGTCGTTGTTGTTGCCTGCAGAACCAGTAGCATTAGAACAGAATGAATAGTCGTAGCCTAGTTCTTCAAACTGATAAATCATTTGAGGACCGTTTAGCATTGCGCACAATGCTACCATGGTAGGCACACGATTTAGACGTGTAGCTTCACTTGTTTTTACAGCTCCATCACCAAATTGTTTAGCTTTCCAGAATGGACGTTGTTCGTCGTGAGAACAAGTGTAACTTACATATCCGTCTCTATTTGCATTAGAAAGGTCACTGCTATTGGTACCTTTGTAGAAGCCCATAGCAATTTCTTGATATCTCTCATTTGTGTTTTCCCAACACATCATACCTTTGCTTACATATCCGCCACGTTCTTCCATTCCTTCCCAATGTTCAAGGATAAAGTAACCATCGTTTAGCACAGATTTGACACCCTTGTCGTAGTAGTGATTGATGTTTGATACACGGTCGCTACAGTTTGTACCACAAAAACCATGAGAAAGGTCCATACGGAAACCATCCACTTTGTATTCTTGAAGCCAAAACTTAAGAGCACGAGTTAAGTGATCTTTTGTAGCAGCATATGAGTGATTCCAGTCTTCGAATACGCTAGCACCATGAGGCGCTCTCACATTGAAATATGGGTTGTCTTTTAAGTTGCCATATCCACCGTAAAGCCTTTCAAAAGGGTGGTTGCCTGTGGCATGGTTGAACACCATATCTACGATAACAGCAATACCACGTTTGTGACATTCATCAACAATAGTT
>JAXJWL010000155.1:0-5750 GCA_036308065.1 Paludibacteraceae bacterium | reverse complement strand
CTACAGCAGCATATAAAGCATTTACAAAAGAAACTCTAGAAGAAGGTAAAGCATTCCTTGCTACCCTTAAAGCTCCATACGTGCTTAAAGCAGACGGTCTTGCAGCAGGTAAAGGTGTGCTTATTATTAGCGACCTTGCAGAAGCACAAAAAGAACTAGAAGAAATGCTAGGCGGTATGTTTGGCGATGCAAGTAGCACTGTGGTAATCGAAGAATTCCTTTCTGGTATTGAATGCTCAGTATTTGCTCTTACCGACGGCAAAGACTACGTAATCCTTCCAGAAGCAAAAGACTACAAACGTATTGGCGAAGGCGATACAGGCTTAAACACTGGCGGTATGGGTTCTATTTCTCCAGTAAGCTTTGCAGACGAAGAATTTATGACCAAAGTAGAAGAACGCATCGTAAAACCTACTATCGACGGCTTAAACAAAGAAAATATCGACTACAAAGGTTTTGTGTTCTTTGGTCTTATCAAAGTAGGCAACGAACCATACGTAATTGAATACAACGTGCGTATGGGCGACCCAGAAACCGAATCTGTGATGCTACGCCTAAACAACGACCTTGTAGAACTTTTTGAAGCTACATTTGCTGGCACACTTTCTGAACAAAAAATTGAAAAAGACCCACGTTTTGCTGTGAGCGTAATGCTAGTGGCTGGTGGCTATCCTGGCGACTACGAAAAAGGCAAAGTAATGACTGGCTTTGAAGAAGTAACAGACAGTATTCTTTTCCACGCTGGCACTACTGTGAAAGACGGCAACATCGTAACAAACGGTGGACGTGTAATTGCAGTGAGCTCATACGGCAAAGACAAAGCAGAAGCACTTGCTATGTCATTTAAAAACGCTCAAAAAATAAGTTACGAAGGCAAATACTTCCGTAGCGACATAGGATTTGACCTATAATGGTTTTCTAACCAATAAAATGAGAAAACAAAAGAATCAAACTATATTTTCATTTACCACGGTACTTATTTTAAGTATCGTGGTTGGTATTATAGTATGGATTCCAGAGTTTATCACAAACTACACTTTGTGGACTGCTTGGGTAGATAAAATACTAGGACTAAGCATTACCCTACTTGCTGGCACATTTATCTTCCTAAAAAACCGCGAAATCAGGTTTCTGAAACACGAAACTATCTTTCCATTCCTTTTTATACTCCTACTTACAGGATTTTTAGCAGAAAATATAGCACTAAACAAGGGTTATATTGCGCTGTGTTGCACTAGTGTAGCATTTTTTAGACTAATCAATATATCTGGCAAAACACTTGCGCCATGGCATAGCATGGAGAGTATGCTAATACTTTCCACAGGGTCTATATTTTCACCAATTCTATTGGCTTTTATCCCCGTGTATTGGATTGGACTATTTGCATTCAACAAAAGTAGTCTAAAATGCATCATATCCACCTTTATGGGCATCGTAGTGCCATATCTAGTGGCTGCAGGTATTATTTACGTGTGGGATTTGGGATGTTATATAGAAGAATATTTGGTAAATGTAGACTTAACCTACACCCTAGACCTGCCAAACACAGCAGGAAACTGGGTAGCACTTAGCATTGCTACATTGTCTATGTTTGTGGGCATAAGCAGTCTGTTTCAAGGCTACGACGACAGACGCTACACACACTGGATAAACAATTTTGCCGCTATTATCTTGGGAGTGTCACTAGCACTCAATATTATCTTCTACGGTAGCGGACTAAACATTACTACAGCCTACTGGCTTACCTTTATACTTACCTATTATTACAGCAATAACAACAACCTTTTCGCAAAAATCTACTTCTGGTTGTTGTTATCAATAAGTCTTGGAGTTATTTTACTTGCGTAAAATTTATTGTTCTCCGAAAAGTACTAGTTTTGTGCTTTTCTGTATTTTTTTACGCCTGCGTAAGCAAATACAAATGGTAGCAACCATAGGGTTGAACCAAGTGGAAGAGAAGGACCACCGCCACAAATACTAAAACAATTATCATATTTCTTTTCAAATTCATCTGAAATATTATAATCCACAGCTGCCCATTGTTCATCACAACATTCTTGACATCTACCTGGTTCTCCACTTGAAACTGCTAAACAATGATTTCCCCATTCGTCAAAATCTCCTGAGATAATCATATTAATATTACGAATTTGTGTACCTATAGAGTATTCTATTTGGTCATGATTCTCTGCATACTCTTCATTTGCTCCAAAGAAAGAGTTTGCTGGATAAAATACTGCGTATGAAGCAGATGCGAAAGAAACAAACAATAATAAAAGATATGTTTTAATATTTTTCATCTGGAATAATCTACTTAGTTTAGTTTAACTTTTGCAATTTTACTTGTATTGTCACCTATCACATTTACAGTATAAATACCAGATGAAACAGGCATGTCTAGAACTATATATTGTCCATTTACATTGTAATTCATTTGACGACCAGACAAGTCTGAAACGATAATGTTTCTTATATTGTCATCAGACGACACTGTTATAGAATTTCCATTTGCATAAATATCTATGCTAGAGATTTCTTCTTCCTCTTCAACTATATCTGTTGGTGTATCTGCAGACTCAGTAGTTTTAAGGTAGAATCTACCTCTGCAATCGCCTACTGCTAAATCACTTACCTCGCACACTTCACCAGCAGATAGATTGTATTCTTTTGCCTCTTTTCTATCTTCTAGGATAACGTCGTAGTCTAAGTTTGAATCCAATAGATTGAATCTATGTTTTTGATTTGCAGTTCTCACCTTTATACCAAGTGGTAGAGATTCTTCTACAGTAGGCACTGTTAGACCAGCCCATTTAGAGTTGTATCTCACTACATATAGGTCGGCAAGATTTTCTTCCATATCATTGAACAACTTAGGAGCATCTACGGCATAATTTGCTACATCATCTTTTAGTTCATCTTCGCTAATATAAACTACACTATATACGTCTGATTCTTCATTTTTCAATTGAAGTCTGAAAGATTGAACTTCTGCTTCTGCGCTTCTATTGTTGTCTACCGCTGTGGTTTGGAAACATTCTTGTGGTATGGTAAGTTCTTTAACTCCTAAACCTGGAGTAAATATGAAACCATAATGAGAAGAAATTACTGCATCTTCTCTACCACGTACATAAGAGAATGAATGTCCTTCATAAATTTGAATAGAACCATTACACATACTTTGCAGTTTATCTGCATCTATATTAGCAGGATAAGTATTATTTAATAATACAGGTTGCTCAGGTGTTAAACCAGTATATTTTGGCAAAGCATTTTCATTATAGAAACGACCAGTAAAAGTAAATGTTATATTTTCCGTATAATTATATTTTGTATCATTCTTCTTATTATAAACTTGAGCAGGAATACCATTTCCACTACTATTTCTGCCATATTGGTTTGGCATACGAATAGCAAATGCTTTATTGTGAGGAATCTTCACTGTAAGACTTGCAAATGAATTATCCCATGTTTGTGTGTAGTCTTCGCCGTCTTTTATCATTACAGCCTCGTGCATATACACATGAGGAAGGTCGTTTTTATAATAATCACCAGAAACCACATCACGTGTGTTGCCTGAATTTTCTTCGTCCCAAGGTTTTACCACAGGTCCAACTAGTGACCAGTCATATCTCAACTTACCTTCTTCATTTGTATAGCATCTCACTGGAGTGAAGTCTATTTTCACTTCGCCATAACGAGAAACATCGCCTGTTTTTAATGTTTCCACACCCACAAGTGCAGCACCACTTTCCATATAGATTTTATCTGCTATCATTGTAGCAGTAGTATTGTCACCTGCGTTTACTTGGTTGCCGAACCACGTATTATTTCTATCTTTAAAGAATTTATCCTCAGTTGAAACATCAGGGATAATAGGATATTGAGTTATACCACCTTCTGGCACTTTATATTTGGTAGAGTTAGGAGCTGGTAAGATAACAATTAAATTTTTAGATAATTTATCTGTACATAACAATGGACTACCATCTTCCTTAATCCAGTTGTCACGATTATCCCACTCGGAAGAAGCAGTACCATTCCAAATGATAGTATTTACCTCTGACTCAGATTTTTTTATTGTACCTTTTAATGTAATAGCAAGTTCTTGACCATTGAAGATACTTAGTGATGCTGTATAATCTGTCTTACAATCTGTTGGAGTAAAAGTAATCTCAACTTCTTGAGTTCCTTGAGTACAAGAAACAGTATAGTTAATTTTTGTTATCTCAAAGAATCGTGAATCCTCTGTAGCCTCTAGTTTAGTAGCGTTCATATAGGTCAAGTTAAACTTCATAGTTTTTGACTCGCCCAATTCAACTTCACCAAAGTCTAAAGTATTAACATCTGATGTAAGTACAGGTTCTTTGTATACGGTAAAATTCTCAATGTAACGATCTAATGTTCCGTTGGCAAGGCCGGATGCAAATTTAATAGCCACTGTATTGTTAGGAATCATCGCCTCAAATTCTTGTGGATCTGAAGTAATACCAGCATCTGCTGCTTTCCAATATTTTGTACTTTCAAAGTAGTCTTTCCCTTCTAACCTTACAAGCATATAAAGGTCTGGATAGCCTGTTACACCCCACCAGTTTTTCCATGCAGTAAATTTAACCTTGTATGTAGATGAATTGTAACGATTATTATTTGATTTAATATCGTAGTTTATTTCTCCATTTACACTCATAAGCATGGATTTCTTTCCTGAGCTACTATAAGCTACGCATTCTTCTAAAACAACACCAGGTTTTACTTTTGTAGTTGCTTCTACTTCATTAGAATGGTTTAAAGAGGTAGCACCATTATACATAGCGTGTACTACAAATTTATAGGTATTGCCCATTTTTAAACCAGTTACATTGTAGTCGGTATCTTCTGCCTCTGCAAAATACGAAATTCCTGTGGTGGTATTTACAATACGATAACCAGTAGCACCCTCGACTGGTTTCCAACCTAAACGAACAGATGCGTATGAAATTCTTTTAACCTCTAAAATATTTGTTTCCTCCATATTTTTAGAGCATTCACCGTATAAACCTACAGTCTCACCATTTGAGAATGTAATTACATCTGAATATGCACCAACAGCAGTTGGTTTGAATGTTATATTAAGAGTAACATCCCCATATATACACCCTTTATTGGCTACGTGCGTTTTATCTATACTAAAATATTGTGTTCCTACACTTGCTGTTAAATCTAACTTTAATGCAGAATACTTAACATTTATTGATTTACTTGATTGTTCACCTTTCTCTAACGGATCAAATACAACTGAATTAGCAGATAATTTTACAGAAGGAGTATAAGTAACAGTTACGTTTTGGAAATATTTTCTTAAAGTAGCCCCCAATTCTGTATAAAATTTTATATCTGAAGCTCTTGGATCTATATCACAAGTATAAGTCTCATATCTCATAGAAGGGAAAACATATTTACCAGGATTTTTTCCCCATACCTTTATCCACTCACCATCAACTTTTTGTGCTAATTGTAATTCACCAATTCCTGACCATGTACACGTTGCATCAAACTTAATAGAAACTATAGGACGTTCATTAAGTGAATATATTTTTTCTTTTTTAACCCCTATATATGTTTCTGTTTCTTGTATAACACCTGTACATTCTTCACCCCACGCGGTGGCAACAAATAAAAATGAAGTAATTAACGCAAAGAAAAGTTTTTTCATGGTTTATGGTTTAGGTTTTATTATCGAAATAGTTTAGGTCTAGTTTAAGAGAGTGCAAAAT
>JAXJWL010000154.1:0-26779 GCA_036308065.1 Paludibacteraceae bacterium | reverse complement strand
TGTGATCCCGGCGGGATTCGAACCCACGACCCACAGCTTAGAAGGCTGTTGCTCTATCCAGCTGAGCTACGAGACCATCCGCAAAATTTGCGAGCACAAAGATAATACAATTTATTTAATTACAAAAGATTTGTACTAAAATATCTTTCAATTCTATCTGCTAAAATTGTAGCAACTCTCTTTTCTTTGCCATATTTGTTTGCCATTTGGATAGCTGCCCACACGTTCGCTCCAGATGATGTACCGCAAAGTAGTCCGTAAACTTCTGCCATTTTGCGAGTAGTGTAGATAGCATCTGCGTCTGACACTTCTACTACTTCATCTATAAGTTCAGTGTCTAGCACTTCTGGAATGAAACCGTCGCCAATACCTTGAATTTGGTGTAGACCAGGTTCGTGACCAAGTAGGGCAGAAACATCTTTTGGTTCAACTGCCACGATTTTTACGTTTGGATTTTTCTCTTTAAGGAATTTTCCAATGCCTTGAAGTGTGCCACCGCTACCAAGTCCTGACACGAAAATGTCTATATCGCCAGCCATTTGCTCAAAAAGTTCCACTGCTGTGGTTCTGTAGTGAATGTCTGGGTTGTTTGGGTTTACAAATTGTTGAGGTATAAAGGCATTTTCGCCAAGTTCGGCAGCAAGTTCTTCTGCTTTTTTTACTGCGCCGTCTAGGCTTAGTTCTTTTGGAGTAAGTTCCAATCCTGCGCCAAGGCAACGAATGATTCTTTTACGCTCCTCAGACATATTTTCTGGCATTACAATGATTACTTTGTAACCTTTGCGTACGCCCACAAGTGCAAGACCAATACCTGTGTTGCCAGAGGTTGGTTCAATAATTGTCATGCCTGGTTTTAGTTTGCCATCTTTTTCTGCTTGACATATCATATTGTATGCAACGCGGTCTTTGATGCTACCGCCAGGGTTTAGAAACTCGCATTTTGCATAAATATTTAAGTCTTCGCTTACCCTCACAAGTGGGGTGTTGCCTATTAGATCTAGTATGTTGTTCATATATTTAAGTATTGTTCGTTTTTTATTACGGACAATGCACGCATTGTCCCTACACATTGCTTGATGCTTTAGACAGACTCAGGGACCGAGTAAAAAATCCTTCTCTAAATTCAATCTTAGTTGATTATTCAATTTAGATTCACACCCTAACGGGCGTGATGTTTTTTGGGGATGCTTTTTACAGGCGTCGCCGTCGCTGCGCTCCTCTGACACCTGCCTACAATTAAGAATAACCCTCTACGAGGGTTAATTTACTCTGCTCCTCGGCAAATTAAGTAACCTTATTTGCACTCGGCTTGCACACTACGGACTGCGTCCGTGATTTTTTTCACGAGTCGGCAAAGCTTAAGCAAGCTTATCTTTGCTCTCGCTGTTCAAAAAATTCCTAATTCCTAATTCCTCATTCCTAATTAACTAGAACGGATAACCTACGGCGAAGTGTAGGGCGGTGTCTTTTAGGATGTTCCAGCCTGGAACAAAACGCCAACGCTCGCCATCGGCACGAGAAGGGTCGAATGCTTTTAGACCCCAGTCTAGACGTATTACGAAAAAGTCGAAGTTGAGTCTTAGACCAATGCCATAACTAAGTGCTATTTGTTTGTAGAACTGGTCAAACTTAAATTGTCCGCCTTCTTGTCCTTCGTCTTTTAAAGTCCAAATGTTGCCAGCGTCTATAAATGCGGCAAGTTCTAGAAGCCAAACTAGTTTGGCTCTATATTCTATGTTTAGGTCTAGTTTTATATCACCAGACTGTTTCATATAGTCGATTTTTGTGCCTGCATTGTATGAACCAGGACCTAATGAACGTGCCGACCAACCACGCACACTATTTGCACCACCACCATAATAACGTTTCTCAAATGGTAGGATTGTAGAGTTTAAGTAAGGAACGCCCACGCCTAAACCAAGGTGATAAACCAGTGAGTTCTTTTTATCTACTAAGTGTGTGTAACTAAAGTCGAAGTCCACTTTTGCATATTGTGCAAATGGAATATTACCAAGCAAGTATGAACCATTGGCGTCTGTGTTGGCTTTCGCGCCATAGCAAATACCATAAAGAAGGTTGCCTGCTATTTCTGCAGATGCACGCACATTGTAGAAGTTGTAAAGCGATTCGGTTTTCTTGTTTGAAAATGAGATACCATAACCAGCACTCATAATAAAGTGGTCTTCGTAACTATATTTCAGAAGCGAGTTGTTGATAGTTTGTCTGAAATTGTCTGAAATATATGGAAGATATACGTAGTTTAGGTCTATCAAGTTTACCGAATGGTTTATTCTTTGTTTTGTTTGCCAATTGTACCTCATACCCAAACCAGCGATGATACGTGAGTATTCGTCACGAATTTGGTAACTAAAGTTTAGGTGAAGTTCTGTGTTTGAGGTGTTGTCTTGGAAGAATTTTCTTCCTACAAAAGGGAACAAAATGGTAGGGAAACCAATACTTGCTTCTGTGCCTACTTCCCAAATGGAACGATTGCCAATGATAGATTCGTTTGCTCCACGCACTTGAATCTTAAATTTTTCACCGCCTTTAAAGATATTGTTGTGACTGTAGCCAAGTTTGCCCGCAATACCAAAGTCACCTTCGTTGTTGGTACCCTCAATTTCAAAACTAAAAGATTGTAGTTTGTCTGGTGTGATAATCACATTACAATCTAGTTGTTTCATCCTAATAGTGTCGTTTGTAGATGAGGTCTCGATACCATAAAGCAAACTGTCTTGTTGTAGAGCATTTTCTACAATTCTAATGCTATCTTCTGCCTCAGAAAACGATACGTTTAGGTACTTAAATATCTTCAGACTGGCAAGTTTTGCGTATGTTAGGTCCACTGTGCTCTCGTCGTAGAGAGAGTTTGTGTTTATGCTAGTAAGGTTGTGTAGGGTACTCTTTCTAACGAAATCGTTGTTTGAGTAAATATTTAGGTCTTTGTATTTTTCGTATTTAAGTGTAGCCACTGCGCTATCATTTGATAGTGATGCGGCATTGTCTGTTAGGATATAATTTATATTTCTAACATTGTATTTTTCGTGCTCCACGCTAATAAACTCGTTTTTACCAACAAGTCTTCTCATTGGTCGCACTATCATGTTTATATCTACTTGTTTGTTGCCCGCAGTAGTGTCTGCAAGGAAACCTATGTATTCTTTGTCGAAAGTGAAGAAACCTTGTGTGCGAAGGTGGTCTGCTATTCTTACTCTTTCTTTTTCAAGTACGTCGATGTCAAACAAGTTGCCTCTTTTAATAAGTGAATTTATAGTGTCGGCAAGTACAAGTTCTTCTATCTCTTCGTTTTTAATTCTATACTTGATGTCTTTGATTCTATATGGTGTGTTGGCGGTAATGTTGTAATTTACCTTTGCTTTTTTCTTTTTGTATGTGGTGTTGTGACTTACTTCTGCGTTTAGATAACCCTTGTTGTTCATTGCTTTTTTAAGTTCTGTTGCAGATGCTTCTACTAGGGTAGAGTCGTAAATCACTGGGGCATCGCCGATTTTTTGCAAGAAACGGTTTATCCAAAGTGTGGTATCTGGGCTAGAAATGCTATACAAACCTAAATTGAAAGGAATAAATTTGAATAGTTTTAGGTTTGGTTGTTGGCGTAGGTAAACACTAAAGTCGGTGTCTTTTAGGTCTTTGCTATCTGTGGTGATAGAAACGTTGTCTAATAGATATTGACCTTCTGGCACATACTTAGTGACGTTGCAACTAGTAAGTAGCAACGCAAAAGTAAATATGATGAAAAGTACTAATCTATTTTTTTTCATTATGATTTTATAAACACTATCCACAAGCTACAAAAATAATATAAAATTATAAGAAATAGACAATATTTCGACTAAATATATACAAAAAAAGAAGCTCCCAATTGGGAGCTTCAGTGCTATATAATCGGATAAGATTAAATCCAACGTAGGTAGCAGAAATCTTGACGGTGAGGAAGTGCGTCGTTGTTAGCGTACATACGGATTGCACATTTGAATGAACCACCAGTAGTAGGAGTCATTTCAAGTTTTGCATTCACTTTAGAGCCTTCAACTTTTACTTCTGTAAATGGAACTACTTTGTGTAGTTTTTCAGCACCATCAATCATTTTAACGATAACTAGTTCGAATCCTAGACCATTTGCAACACTTTCTTGTTTAGCATCAACAGAAACAGTTATAACTTGTTTATCAGTTGTATCTGCGATGTAGTGAGACATATCGTTTACAGATGATTCAAGTACTTCGATGTTATCCCAGTTTGCTGCCATGTTTTCTTTCCATGCAACGATTTCTTTAGCTTTAGCACAGTTGTTAGCTTTAAGAGCTTTAGCACGTTTAGCTTGTTTGCTGTAGAAACGTTCGATATAGTCATCTAACATACGTTTTGTAGTGTAGATAGGAGCGATCTTAGCTAAAGAGTTTTTAATGTATTGAATCCATTCAGGAGAGTATCCTTTGCTGTTTTTAGCGAAATACAATGGAATGATTTCGTGTTCTAGCATTGAATAGATAGTAGCAGCGTCAAGTTGGTCTTGTTGTGCTTGGTTAACGAATGTACGTTTGTCGGTTAGAGCCCAACCTGCACCTTCGCGGTAACCTTCATACCACCATCCGTCAAGTACTGAGAAGTTTAATACACCGTTCATTTCAGCTTTTTCACCAGATGTACCAGATGCTTCTAGTGGACGAGTAGGAGTATTTAACCAGATATCAACACCAGAGATTAAACGTTTAGCTAGAGCCATGTCGTAGTTTTCTAAGAAAATGATTTTTCCTAAGAATTCTGGACGACGAGAAATCTCGATAATGTTTTGGATCAATTTTTGTCCTGGAGCGTCAGCTGGGTGAGCTTTACCAGTGAAGAAGAATTGAACTGGATAGTTAGGGTTGTTAACGATTTTAGCAAGACGGTTTAGGTCTGTGAATAATAGGTGTGCACGTTTGTAAGTAGCGAAACGACGACCGAAACCAATTGTTAATGCGTTAGGGTTGATGTTTTCTGTTAGACCTACGATACGAGCAGGGTCACCTTGGTTTTTCAACCATGTTTCAGTGAAACGAGCTTTGATATAGTCGATTAAGCGTAGTTTAAGCGCTTTACGAGTTTCCCAAATTTCTGCGTCAGAAACATTGTAGATGTTTTCCCAGTGTGCAGTGTTAGATTGGTCTGAAAGGAATTGTTCACCGAATGATTTAACGTGAAGTTTTTGCCATTCAGAAGCTGCCCATGTTGGGTAGTGAACACCGTTAGTTACATAACCTACGTGAGATTCGCTTGGATAGTAACCTTTCCAGATAGTTTTGAACATATCTTTAGAAACTTCGCCGTGTAACCAGCTCACACCGTTTACTTCTTGGCAAGTGTTGCAAGCAAATACTGTTACAGAGAATTTTTCTGTTAAGTCACCAGGATTTTCACGACCCATGTTCATGAAGTCTGTCCAAGAAATACCTAGTTGGTTTGCGAAGTCGTTCATATAATATTGGAACACGCCTTCTTCAAATTTATCGTGACCAGCAGGAACTGGAGTGTGAGTGGTGAATAGACCAGAAACACGTACAAGTTCCATAGCTTCGTTGAAGCTAAGACCAGTTTTGATATAGTCGATTAAACGTTGAACGTTTAAGAATGCAGCGTGACCTTCGTTACAGTGGTAAACTTCTTTTGAAATACCAAGTTCTTTAAGAGCAGCCATACCACCGATACCAAGCATGATTTCTTGTTTTAGACGGTGTTCGTTGTCGCCACCATAAAGTTGGCTAGTGATTGAACGGTCTGCTTCGTTGTTTAAGTCTGTGTCTGTGTCAAGAAGGATAAGGTTGATACGACCAACTTTTACTTTCCATAGGTTTGCGTAGATGTTACGTCCTGGGTAAGCAACATTAATAGTAATAGGGTTACCATTTTTGTCTAGATATTGTTCTAGAGGAAGTTTGTCGAATTCTTGAGCTTCGTAAACAGCGATTTGTTCACCGTTCATAGAAAGGTTTTGGGTGAAGTAACCAAAACGATATAAGAAACCGATAGCAACCATGTCAACGTTGCAGTCAGAAGCTTCTTTTAAGTAGTCACCAGCTAATACACCTAGACCACCAGAGTAGATTTTTAAAATATCAGTTAAACCATATTCCATGCTGAAATAAGCAACAGAAGGAATAGTTTTTGAAGGTTTAACGTTCATGTAAGCTGAGAATTTAGCGTAAACTTCATCCATACGTTTCATGAAGCCTTTGTTTTTAGCTAATTCAGCGTATTGAGTTCCGTTAAGAGTTTGAAGGAATAAAACAGGGTTTCCACCGCATTTTGTCCATAATTCTGGATTCATTTCTGTGAATAGGTCCACTGCTTCATAGTTCCATACCCACCAAAGGTTGTTTGCGATTTCTTTTAATTTCTCAAACTTAGCAGGCACATTGAATTGTACAGTAATAGGTGTCCAATTAGGATAATTAGAATTACTTACTTGTAGTTTCATTTTTTAAGTTTAAAGTTAATAATTATGTTTTTTTTGTCTTTTTTGATTATAATTTTACACAACTAGTGTAAGAAAAACTTTGCAAAGATAAGGTTTATTTTTGCAATTTCAAGTTTTTTTATCGAAAATCGGACTTTTTGTTGAAATCTTATTTAATAATACCATCTCTTTTTAGTAGTGCATTTGTTTGTGGTTTGCCTCCTCTAAACTTAATATATAGCTCCATAGGGTGCTCTGTGCCCCCTTTTGATAAGATATTGTCTCTAAATCTGCTTGCTACAGTTTTGTCTATACCTCCTGCTTCTTGAAATACAGAAAATGCATCGGCATCTAGCACTTCTGCCCATTTATAACCATAATATCCAGCTGCATAACCACCTGCGAATAGGTGAGTGAAGTGTGTACTCATGCAACAACCGTCTATTGAAGGGAAAAGTTGGGTCTTTTTCCATGCATTTTTTTCAAATTCTATTACATTGCCGTCGAAATTTTCTTTGATTCCGTGCCAAGCCATGTCTAAATAGCCAAAACTTAACTGTCTGATGCATGAATATGCTGCCAAATATTGCTCAGATGCTTTTACTTTTTCTACTAGTTCTGTTGGAATTACTTCGCCAGTTTGGTAATGAATGGCTGTTTTGTTTAAAAATTCTGGTAGAGAAGCAAAGTTTTCCATTATTTGTGAAGGTAGTTCCACAAAGTCTCTATACACATTTGTGCCACTTAGGCTTTCGTATGGCACGTCTGAAAGTAGTCCGTGCAATGCGTGGCCAAACTCGTGTAGGAATGTTTTTACTTCATCGTAGGTCAAAAGTGCTGGCATTCCCTCTGTTGGAGGTGTGAAATTCATCACAAGTGAGATAAGTGGTCTGCTATCTGTGCCGTCTGCGTTGTAGTATTGACCTTTAAATTCTGTCATCCAAGCACCCTGACGTTTGCTTTTGCGTGGGAAAAAGTCGGTGTACAGTAGCCCCATAAACTTATCATCTGCATCATACACCTCAAATAAGTCCACATCTTTATGATATACAGGAAGCTCCTTGTTTGGCACAAATTTTATGCCATAAAGGTCTGTTGCTAAACCAAATACACCTTTTTTTACTCTTTCAAGCTCAAAATATGGTTTAAGGTCTTCTTCGCTGTAATTGTATTTTTCTTCTTTATATTTTTCACTGTAAAAAGCCCAGTCGTATGGCATTAGAGGGAAACCTGCATATTTTTGTATGATTTCTCTTTCTTCAATGGCATGAGGCATGTATTTTTCTAGTAAATCGTCTAAAAGACCATAGACAGCACTGTCGTTTTGTGCCATAGTGCGTTCTAGGCGGTATTCACTGTAGTGTGAACGTCCCATTATTTGAGCCATTTCTAGGCGGTTGTTTACTATTTTCTTTATGTTTTCTTGGTTGTCGTTTTCGTCTCCTTTGCTAGTTTTGGTGTTGTATGCCATGTATAGTTCTTTTCTAAGTTCTCTATTGGTGGCATATTGCATAAAACTAATGTAAGATGGTGCAGAAAGGTCGATTACGTAGCCTTCTAGGCCTTTTTCTGTGGCTTTTTGTTTGGCTGCGGCAATGGCGTATTCTGGCAGACCATCTAGGTCTTCTATATTGGTAAGGTGCATTGTGTAGGCATTTGTTGCTTGTAGGGCAAGTCTGCCAAAGTTGAATGTAAGCAGACTCAACTCGCTAGAAAGTGTTTTAAGTCTTTCTTTTTTGTCTGCTTCAAGGTTCGCACCTGAACGCACAAAACCAATATACGAGTCTTCTATCATTTTTTTCTGAATAGGGTCTGCGTATTGGCCTATATTTTCATACACTTTTTTTACTCTTGCAAATAGTGCTTCGTTTTGTTTTATCTTACTTGAGGCTTCTGATAGAATAGGAGAGTATTTCTCTGATATAGAGTCTAGTTCGTCGCAAGTTTCGGCTTCTGTGAGGTTGAAAAGCACTCCACAAACACGAGAAAGTATTGCACCGCTATTTTCTAGTGCAAGTATGGTGTTTTCAAATGTTGGTGCTTGAGTGTTTTCTACTATTTTTTGTATATCTTCTTCTTGTTGTTTTAGACCTGCTTCCAATGCTTCTGCATAGTGATTCAACTCTATTTTATCGAAAGGTACTGCAGAGAATTTTAAGTCAAATTCTTGCATAAAAGGGTTTGCGTTAGCCATAGATAACGTTACAATTAGAAATAATAAGGTTAATTTAAATGATTTAAATGTCATGTTCGTTGATGCGTGCTGCTCGTTCTATTCCATTGATTTTTAGAGCTTCTGTACAAATTTTCTTAATGTCATCAACGTGACTAACATATACATTGATTTTGGCATTGAAAATGCCATCGAAGGTTTTCACCGTTAGTTTTTGGATATTAGCATTCAAATCTTCTGATATTATTTTTACAATATCCATTAAGATATGCTTTCTATCTATACCCTCAATCTCGATTCCTGCGCTATAGACTTGTTCTTTGGTTTGTTCCCATTTCACTTCTACAATCTTAGGTCCGTATTGAGATTTTAGTTTAAGGGCTTCTGGACAATCTCTTTTATGTATAATTACTCCATTTTCTGTTTGGAAACCTATAATGTCGTCGCCAGGGATAGGTTTGCAGCATGGAGCAAGGTTGCAATTTGCACTTTCTACAGTTTCTTTATTCTTTTTACCTTTGCTCAGTAGGAAACGTGGGGTAAGAGATTTGATAGTAAGTCTTCTAGTTTTGTTTCTTACTAGTTCTGGTATTTCTGTAAGTGAAATTTCTTCTTTACCAATTTTAATAAGCACATCGTCTAGGGTGTCTAGTTTGAAGTGGTCTAGCAACAACTTAATGGTTTCATTGTTGAAGTCTTTTTTCACTACATAGCCTAGTGCTTCTAGTGTGTCGCGCAAGATTTCTTCACCTTTTTTTCTAAACAGTTTAGAACTTTGTTTGAAAATGGTGGTAAGTTTTTCTTTTGCTTTTACTGTGGTAACATAGTTAATCCATTCTGGTTGAGGTGTTTGACCTTTTGCAACAAGTATTTCTACTTGGTCTCCACTTTGCAAAACGTAGCTTAGTGGCACAAGTTTGTTGTTTACTTTTGCGCCAATACAGTGCATACCTAGGTCGGAGTGAATGTCGAATGCAAAGTCCAATGCTGTGGAGCCAGAAGGTAGAGTTTTCATTTCTCCTTTTGGTGTAAACACAAATATTTCTGCATCGTAAAGTGTTAGTTTAAAGGTATCTAGGAAATGCATTGCATTTGAGTCTGGATTTTTAAGTAGCTCATTTACAGTGCTCAACCATTCTTCTATCTTAGATTCACTAGATGAGTAGTCTTTTTTGTAGTTCCAGTGTGCAGCAAGACCTTTTTCTGCTATATCGTCCATTCTTTGGCTACGGATTTGTACCTCAATCCATTGGCCATTTGGTCCCATCACGGTCACGTGAAGTGCTTCATAACCATTTGCTTTTGGTGTATTTAGCCAGTCGCGTGTTCTGCCTGGGTGTAGGGTGTAGATAGATGTGATAAGGTTGTATATTTTTAGACATTCTATCTTTTCGTCTGCTCCTGGGTGTGGTTTAAACACAATTCTAGCGCCTAAAATATCGTACACTTCTTCAAATGGAATGTGTTTTGCTTCCATTTTTTTCCAAATAGAGAAGGCAGACTTGATTCTTTCTTTCATTACAAACTCGTAGCCATAGCTGTTTAGTTTGTTCATAATAGGAAGAGAGAACTTGTCGTACACTGCCATACGTTTTTCGCGTTCTGCTTCAAGGCGTTTGGAAATGCTTTCGTATTTTTCTGGGAAGTTGTATTTAAAACTTAGGTCTTCTAGTTCGGTTTTTATGGTAAATAGACCTAGTCTGTGGGCAAGTGGGGCATAGATATACTCTGTTTCTCCTGCAATCTTGTATTGTTTTGCCACAGATTGTGAGTCTAGTGTGCGCATATTGTGAAGTCTGTCGGCTATCTTAATAAGCACCACACGTATATCTTCCGACATGGTGATAATAAGTTTTCTAAAGTTTTCGGCTTGTGCAGATGCTTGGTCGCCAAAAACTCCACCAGAAATCTTGGTAAGTCCTTTTACAATTTGTGCTACTTTTTCACCAAATAGGTTTTTGATATCGTCCACAGTGTAGTCTGTGTCTTCTACCACGTCGTGTAGTAGGGCTGCGCAAATAGATGTAGAACCAAGGCCTATATCTTTACATACGATATGTGCCACCGCAATAGGGTGGATGATATATGGTTCTCCAGAACGTCTGCGCACACCTGCGTGGGCAGCTTTTGCAAACTGATATGCTTTTCTTATTATCTCAGTTTTTTTGCTATGATGTGAGTTTACATAGTCGGTAAGTAGCTCTTCAAAAGCATTGTCCATTATCTCATTCTCTTTTTGTAATACTTGCGCTTTGGACATAGTTGTAAATTTTAGTTAGTTATACCTATATATTAATTCCATTCTGCAAAACGTGGAGTTTTGTATTGTTCACTGCTTTTAAATCTTACTGTAAGCATTAGTTCGTGTGTGCCAGATGTGTAACCTTGTAGGTGTGTAAGGTTGTAATCGTAGGCGTAACCTAGTCTTACATAGTCTGTTATGTTGAATCCTATCATTGGAACGATAGATTCTGCTACAAAAAGGTCGCTCATTCTGTATGCTACACCAAACCAAAGTGCTTTTGTATAGTTTACAATAAGGCTTAGTTCTTCGTTTACTGTTACACCATTGTAGTGAGCAGATATTGCAGGCACGATGTCCCAATCTCTTGCCACTTCAAATTTATATTTTGTGTAAAGATAATAGTTTACAGGAGAAAAACGCAAGTTCTTTTCCATAAAGAATTCTTGAATATGTGTAAGAGATGCTCCAATAGTCCAATTTTTTAGTTGATATTGGATACCAAAATTGAAGTTTGGTCTCACGTGGCTATCTCTGTCGTAATATTCTGTTGGGTCGCCTTCTTGCTCGTAAATATTGCCAGAAGCATCGTATTGTGCAAATGTGGCACCTGCACCAAGACCTAGTGAAAGTTTGTGGCTTTCACCAAAGGCAACGTGATATGCATAGTTTACTGTGGCACTGTAGGTGCTTAGTGGACCAAATTTGTCGTAGACTACAGATAGACCAAAACCAGAATTGATTGAAGGTGCTAGAATGTCGAAGTTTAGCAGACCTGTGGTTGGTGCCCCTTGGAAGTCTACAAACTGATGACGTGCTAACATTGTAATGTTTGCATATATAGAGTTACCTGTCAAGGCTGGGTTGTAATGTGTTTGGGTAAACAAATGTTGACTTACTTGCACATCGTTTTGTGCCATTAATGACATTGGCATTAATAGTAGCACTAACCATATTTTATTTAGTATTTTCATTTGTTATATGTTTTTAGTTCTCAACTATTTTGAAACTTGTTCTACGATTCATTCTGTGTTCGCCTTCTGTGGCTGGTTTTGCAATAAGTGGGTGACGTTTGCCATAACCTTTCCAAGAAAGTCTTGCGCGGTCGATACCTGCGTTTACTAAGTAGTCAACAACAGATTTTGCACGTTCTTCTGATAGTTTGTCGTTGTATTCGTGTGTGCCACGAGAGTCGGTGTGTGAACCAAATTCTAGTTTTAGGGTAGGGTTTGACTGAAGTAATAAAATAATTCTGTCTAGCGCTGTTTTAGAATCTGGTAGTAGTTTTGCACTATCGAAGTTGTAATAAATATCGTATAGGAATATTTCGCGTCCCCAACCTACTACTGCGCCTTCTTTGTTGTAGCGTTTGTCGTCTGATGAGTATGCGTTTGTGGCACTTGGGATAGAAGCAAGGTCGAACTGACTATTGTTGCTATCGCCTTCTGAATATCTAAATGGTCTACTGCTAATAGATAGGAAGTTTGGTTTGTTTACCTTCACTTGATATTCTTTGCCGTTTTCTAAGTCGGTAAATGTGTATCTACCTGTAATGTCTGTTTTGGTTTGTTGTACCACTTTACCATCTTGAAGTAGCATTACGTCTTCGTTTATAAATGGTTCGTTGGTTTCCATATCGTAAACTCTACCACTTATAGACATTGCTGTTTGTGATAGGTAGAAATCTTGTTCCACAGGGAAACTACCAATCGATGTTTTTTCTGTTTTTGCCATGGCAATATCAGAAAGGTAACCCATGCTACTTGCAATAAGTTTGTAGAAATCTCCTGCTTCTACAAATGCGTAGTAGTAGCCTTCTTCGTTTGTTTGCACGGTTTGAGATTTGCCCATGCCGTTTAGGATAACTTGTGCTCCAGATAGTGGTTCTCCTGTCTTTTTGTCGTACACATGACCAGAAATCATAGTAGCAGAGAATATACCTTTAAATCTATAAACATCGTCTTTTGTGTCTGATTTTCTGTTGCTTATAAGGAAAGCTTCGTCGTTTTTCTCTGATACAATAATGTTGATATCGTCGAAAGATGAGTTTATTGGGCGATATAGGTTTTGTACTCCTGAAATAGATTTTCCGTTGACAATGGCGCTATATAAGTCGTAACCACCAAAACCAACTCCGCCGTCTGAGGCAAAGATAAGAGTGTTTCCTACAACGTATGGAAAAGCTTCATTGCCTGCTGTGTTTACTACTGCACCTGCATTTATTGGTTTGTAGTCCCATTTGCCGTTTTGTTTCTTTTCTATATACCAAATATCGCTACCACCATAGCCTCCTGCACGGTTTGATGTGAAGTAAAGTCTTTTGCCGTTTGCAGATAGGGCAGGGTGTGCAGCATCTGTGTGGCGGTCGCCTATTGGAAGTAGACCTTTATCCACCCATTTGTCTTTTTTGAATACTGAGTAATAGATAAAACAGTCGTTGTTTTCGTTGTTGATACATTTGGTATAATACATTATATTATTTAATGTGTCAACAGCAAATGTACCAATGTTTGGCTTTTTGCCTGTTTTTATCATATTGTCAATAGAACGTGAAGAACTAAATTCGTCGCTTGAGTCTGAAAAATACATTTGTGAGCGATATGCATCTTTGTCTTTTGTGTTTTTAGAATAAATGATGCCAGATTTGTAAAAACCGATGCCATATTCTAGGTCGGTAGTATTGATGCCACTTATGTATTCTTCTGGTGAAATAGGGTTTTGTGAACTAAAGCGGATAGCAAAGTCGCAAGATGCCTTTAAGTTCTTAACAAGTTCGTTGGTAGGTTGAAGTCTTTCTACTTCTTCAAATGCAGCCTTTGCTAATGTGTATTTTCCTAATTTTTGAAGATTTTTACCATAGATGAGGTATGCATCTGCTTCTTGGTAGCCAGATGTAATAGCTTCGTTTAGGTAGTTTACTGCTTCTTCTGCTTCATTTAGGTATGAATAACACTCACCTATACGATAAAGTGCATAAGTTTCACTACTACTTTTGGTGCTATCGTTGCTTAAAGTTTCTTTATACTCTTCAATTGCTCCTTCGTAATTTCTTTTTAGAAACTCGGTGTTGCCTGTGATATTAGATGCCAAACATGGCATTGTTAGTCCCAATAAGCAAAATATTATAGAAATGCGGTTTAGTTTCATAGTATATTAGCGTTCTAGGGTTAGTGTTGATTTAATTACCTCTAAATTTCCATCTTCTGTAGGAATAAACACTGTGTATAAATATACGCCTTGGTTGGCTTCAACGCCATTGTGAGTGCCGTCCCAACCAGATGTGCCTTCATACATTAGTGTACCTTGTCGGTCGTAAACTTTTAGGTCGTAGTCTGCAAGGAATACGTCGTTTACACCGTCGCCATTAGGTGTGAAGATATTTGGGAAAATGATAGATTCTATTACTTGAGTTTCTTCTAGTGTCCAATCACAACCATTTTCGTCGGTAAATGTCATTTTAAAGTCGTTGGTTGACATTCCGTATGGGAATTTTTTAGCCCAGAAGATGTTTTCAGGTCCTTTTGCTGGGATTTCTTCTTCATTTATTAATAATGTGTAACCTGCGAAACCTTCTGTGGCGTTTACTTTCACATATCTACCACTTACCATTGGTTCTGGCACTGTGATAGTCATGTCGTATTCTGGTTCTGGATAGATTTTTGTTTCTACAGTGTTTACGTCTTTTACTATTTGTGCTTCGCAATTTGCGTCTTTTAGTGTTGTAAATGTAAATATGGTATCTCTTGCAGGTGTAACTTCTTCTTTAGAGTATACATCTGTTACTGTTTTTTCTGTGCCGTCAGGTAGGGTGTATGTAAATGGTCCTTCACCTGTAAGTGTGATAGAAACCTCTGTTGTTTGGTTTTTACATAAATAACCTTTACTTGTTTCTAGTAGTGCTGTTGGACGAGGATTTACTTGTACAAGCACAGAGTTTGAAATAGTAGTACCACATTTATTTGTTGCACTTAGTTTTAGGGTTTTGTTGTTTTCGTCTAAAACAAATGCACGTGTTAAATCTTTTGTTTCACCAATGACTTCATCGCCTAGCAACCATTCGTATTTGGTTACTGCAGGGTTTGATTCTATAATTGGATTGATGGTTACTTCTGTTTCGTCGCAGAAACTGCCAACTTCATTGATATAAGCGATAGGTGTGCTTCCTGTAATGCCTATTGTAAATGTGATTTCTTTTGCAAATTCGCATGTTCCTTTGTAGAAACGTATGCTGTATGCTCCAGCGCCAAGTCCTGAAACTGTAATTTTGTCGTTGCAGTCGAAGCCTTTTAAATCTTCTGTGTATTCTTTGTGGCTTACCATACGTACTTCTTCTAGTTTGGTAGGCTCGTGGCAACCTTCTGTCCAAAGTGTGTCTTTGTAAGTCACTTCGTTGGTGATGATTTCTCCGTTTTCATCTAGTGTAGGTTCACCATTTTCGTCTAACACAGGTTCTTTTTCTACTCTGTTGTTGGTAATTACAGGGTGGAAAATATTGGTGATTTTGATATTTTCGTCTACGATTTCTTTTTGGTTGTTAATGTCGAATAGTTTTACAGTGTAGTATGTGGCAGTGTCTGCAGAAGCAACTAGATCTGTTCTACCTGCTACTGTAAATGATACTGAGGCTGTGCTATCGGTGCTACAAACCACAGTTGCCGCAGGAGTGTTTTTCAGCGCTTCTACTACAAGCACGTCTGGTTGTTTTGCTTCTACAGTATTGATGTCTTCTGCTATAGATTCGCAATTTTGGTCTTTTAATGATAAAAGTGTAAATGCAATGTCGCTATCTGCACTCACAGCTTCTTTTACAAAAACGTCTGTAGTTGTTTTTTCGGTGCTGTCTGGCAAAAGGTAAATAAATGGTCCCTTACCAGTGAAACTAATTGAAACCTCAGATTGTGGATTTCTACAAATATCTGTGTTGGTCGCTATAGTTGCGGTAGGACGTTTGTTTATTTTGGTCAGGACAATGTTGGAAGTGCTTGAACCACAGCGGTTTGTTACGTTTAGTTTCAGTGCTTTGTTGTGGTCTTCTGCTGTGAATATGCGAGTAAGTTCTTTTGTGTTGGCAAGGACTTCATCGTCTAGCATCCATTCATATTTTGAAATGCCCGGATTTGCTACAATGGTAGGGGTGATGGTGTATTCAGAACCATCGCAGAAACTTTCTACATTGTTTATTTGTGCACTTGGAAGACTTCCTGTAATGCCAACGGTAAATGTCATTTCTTCGCCAAATTCACAGTCGCCTCTATAGAAACGTATTTTGTATGCTCCAGCACCAAGTCCTGAAACAGTAATCTTGTCGTCGCAATTGAAACCTCTTAGGTCTTCTGTGTATTCTTTGTTGCTTACCTTGCGTACTTCTTCCACTTTAGTAGGCTCGTAGCAACCTTCTGTCCAAAGTGTGTCTTTGTAAGTTACATTTTTTGTGATGATTTCTCCATTTTCATCTAGTGTAGGTTCACCATTTTCGTCTAGCACAGGTACTTTTTTAGTTTTGTTTTCTGTGATTACAGGGTGAAACTTATTTGAGAATTTCAAATCTGGAGCTAAAATTTCGTGTTGGTTTGTGATGTCGAAAAGTTTTACACTATAATATCTAGCAGTGTCGCTCACTGCTACCACTTCAGTTCTGCCTGCCACAGTAAATGTAACTGATGCGGTTTTGTCGTTTTCGCAAACCACATTTGCCGCAGGTTTAGATGTTAGAGGGTCTACTGTAAGTGTTTCTTTTTCTGTGATTTCTATAGGGTCTGCAATTACTGTGCAACCATTTGTGTCTGTTACACTAGCTGTATATTTGCCTGCGTAAAGGTCTGGGAATCTGCCATTGTTGTTGGTGCTGTGGTATTCCACATCTTCACCTGTTAGGGTGTATGTATATGCAGGTGCTCCGCCTGTTGCTTCTCCAAAAACTTTACCAGTGGCAGTGCCTGGGCAGACTACGTTGTTTGTTTTTGGTTCGTATTTAAGAATAGATGCATTTACGGTTTTACCAGTGGTTAATGTGCAACCATTGGCATCCATGATAATAAACTCGTATGAACCTACTTGCAGATTGGTAATTTTGCATTCGTCGTTTAAAATGCTAATATCGCCATTGAAGTCTGGGTCTGTAGGTGTTACTGTATATGGTGTTTCTCCTCCCTCTATCTTTATGGTGATACTACCAGTTGCTTCTCCTGGACATTTTACATCTGTAGCGCTGATTGAATAGATTGCTAAGGTTTGATATAACGGGTCACATTTGTTAATTCCATTATTGATATTTTCATTATTGAGATTTTCATTGCTACCACTTCCGTCAGGGTCTATGAAGTTGGTATTGCCATTGCTACCACTTCCTTCAGGATCTATGAAGTTGATATTCCCATTGCTACCACTCCCATCTGGGCTAATGAAGTCGTTTTGAGCATAAATAGAAAAATTTATGCAGAAGATAAAAAAGAGTATTAAAGATCGTAAAAATGTAAATTTTGTTGTCATAAACAAAGTATTTGATTTTGGTTTTCACAAAGATAATTAAAAAACATAAGAAAAGCGATTTTTCGGGAGAAAAATCGCCTAAATTGTGAAAAATTGCAAACGTTTTTTTAACGTTTAAACTTCTTTATTAAATAACTCATCAATTTGTATCCCAACGAGTATTTTCTTAATGTTCCAGAGAAAAATCCACTATTCATTATTAGTGACTTTCCTATAGAAAACCATTTAAACTTGTTGGAATAATAGGTCTTAATGGAATTATAATCATTTACTATCTTGTTTTCTTTTTGTGCAATCTTAGTCTGTAGAACTAGTTTCTCAGCCATGACTGCTTCTATGTTTTTTAGATTAGAATACATCATAACTTATTGTTTTACAGGTTCTACATTTTGTTTTTCTTCAGAAAAAATAATCTTGCTCAAGGCTCTTATCATAGGGTTAAGGAAGATTTTGTCTTTGAATACAATGATGCATACCAACATCAATGTATATATTCCTGCCACTATACAAACACCTGGTATCATACTAGCAAATATATCTTGTAGCCAAATAAGTAGCAATACAGATAGATACACAAATATGATAAGGACAAGCACAATGCTAACCATGGCTAAAAGCAGTAGAGAAAATATTTTAGATATTTTTTCTAATAATTCCAAGCGAAGCAAGTCGTAGCGCATAGAAGCGTACTGCTTGCATTCTTCCAATAATTGTTTGTAATCAGAAGTCATAGTTATTGTTTCGCATTTTGTTGTAATTCACCTTCTTCTGCAAGCACTTCATCTACAATTATTTCTAGGTCATTCATAGTGGTAAATGATTTTACTCTTGCTGAGATAAGGGCAACCAATTCATCAAATTTTTCTTTGCTAATACCTTTGCTTTTTAATAGTTCAATGATTTTGCCACGAAGTTCTGCGCCAGATGTTGGAGCAAGTAATAGAGCTGCAACTGCACCTACAGCGATTCCGCCTGCAAATGCTAATAAACTTTTTAGTTTCATAATAACCTCCGTTTTTTATGGGTTAATAAATATCGCACTTTTCTTTAGTGCTTATGCAAATATAAGAAAAAGTTAGTTTGCTTGGTTATGGCAGTGGTAGTTTTTTTGCACGTGAGTGGGCATTTTATGTTTTTTTAAGTTTGCAAAGTGTCTACTTTTTCAGTCTGTTACTAAAAAACTTCTAACTCCTAACTCCTAATTCCTAACTTTTTTTATTATATTTGCCAACTATATAAACTTTTGATTATGCAAAACAAACAATATACAATTTCGGTGACTGAGAATGCTCCACTTATGGAGTATTTGACAAAAAAACTTAGCGACCATAGTAGAACATCGCTACGTTCGCTTATAGTACATGGTCAAATCTGGCTAAACGGTACTAAAATGCTTACAGACAGAGAATTTCCTCTGAAAAAAGGTGACAAACTAGAGATTCGTTCTTCTAAAACCATGCTTAAGAAGAAAAAACTTATTCACTCACACATGCATGTGGTGTACGAAGACGACGATGTAATGGTGGTGTATAAAAAAGAAGGTTTCCTTACTGTGGGTACAGACAAGGATAAAATCAACACAGTATACCATGTACTTAATAAATACATGAAGTCTTACGGACGCGACAAACGTATTTATGTGGTACACCGTTTGGATAGAGAAACCTCTGGTCTGCTTATTTTTGCAAAAAGCCAAGAAGTGCAAGAAACTCTACAAAAAAACTGGACTAAAATGGTGCCAGAGAGAAGTTATCTTGCCATTGTTACAGGCACAATGCCAGACAAAAAAGGTGTAATCAAATCTTACCTTACAGAAGACAAGTCGCTGATAATGCACGCAAGCGAAAAAGACAATGGTGGTGACTATGCAGAACTTGAATATGAAGTATTGCAAGAAAAACATCCATATACATTGGTGAAACTTTCGCTTGAAACAGGTCGTAAAAACCAAATTCGTGTGCAACTAAAGAGCGTAGGTTGCCCTATTGTAGGCGATAAAAAATATGGAAGCACATACAAAACAGCAGGTAGAGTATGTCTTCATGCAGGAATGTTGCATTTTGTACACCCTGTAACCAAAAAACATCATCAATTTGAGGCTCCAATGCCAGTGGAATTTAAAAAATTAATGAAATGAGAAAATTTGTAATTCTTTCGTTTTTGGCTGTAATAGCATTGTCGATATATGCTCAGGCACAGTTTAAACAAACAAAATATCCTAACGGAAATGTGAAAATGGAGGGTTATTTTGAAAACGGCAATCCTGTGGGCGAGATTAAGCGTTATCATGAAAATGGTGTGCTACAAGGTGTGCAAAGATTTGAAGCAGATGGCACTTCAAGTGCAATAATATATGATGGTGAAGGCACTCTTTCTGCAAAAGGAAAATACAAAGGATACAAAAAAGATGGTATATGGCATTATTATGCATCTGCTGGCTATACACTTATGATGGAAAACTATGAAGACGGCGTGAGACAAGGTGAAGCACTTGTGTTTTCTGCTGATAGTGTGGTGCTAGAGAGAATGTTTTTTGTAGATGGAGTTCAAAATGGCGAACGCATTTCATATTATCCATACGGCAACGTTATGACAAAATATACATACGAAATGGGTGTGCTAAATGGTCTTTACCAATTCTTTTTTGAAAGTGGTAGTATAGGTGAGGAGGGAATGTTCTTAAACGGAAAAAAAGATGGCGTTTGGAAAGTGTATGACGTGGAATCACCTGAAGTACAAGAAATTATATATGTGGAAGGGGAGATTCAAAACAAATCGGAAGTGAATGCCAAGTTGCAAGAAAAGTTGGATTCCTACGATGTTGACCCAAAAATCCTAGACCCAGAAGATTATATCAACAATCCAGAAGACTATTTTGGAAAACTATGAATGATTCTATAAGTTTATATGAACTAAACAAGGAAATAAGCTCTGTATTGAAGGGTTGTTTGTCACGAGTGTGGGTGCATGCCGAGATAAATAGCATCACTGTGCAGAGAGTGGGGCATTGCTATATAGAACTCATAGAAAAAGATGAAAATACTGGCAATATTATTGCCAAATCTCGCGCAAATATTTGGGCGAATGTCTACAAATCTATTGCGGCTTACTTTTTAGCAGAAACAGGAAAAACTCTTGCTGCAGGCATGAAGGTAGCATTTTGTGTAGATGTTACTTTTCACGAAGTGTATGGCATTAGCCTAAATGTGGTGGATATAGACCCAACATACACATTAGGTGAGAGTGCACGTCGCAAGGCACAAGTAATAAAAAAACTTGAAGAAGATGGCATTATAGATATGAACAAACTTCTGCCTATTAAGCCACTTATAAAAAATATTGCTGTGATTTCTGCTGAGGGCGCTGCTGGTTATGGCGACTTTTGTCATCAACTTGAAAACAACGCCTACGGATATAAATACAATCTCACCCTTTTCAACTCCATTATGCAGGGTGAAAAAGCCGAAGCCTCTATTTTAGAATCCCTAGATAAAGTATTAGAACGACTTGATGATTTTGACATACTTGTTGTGATACGTGGCGGTGGTGCAGTGTCGGATTTGGATTGTTTTGACTCATACCCTTTGTCTGCTTCGCTTGCTCAATTTCCTCTTCCGGTTTTAACTGGTATTGGTCACACGAGAGATGTGTCTGTGGTGGATATGGTAGCAAAGTTGCCTCTTAAAACTCCTACCGCAGTGGCAGACTATATCATCAATCATACAAGGAGTCTTGAAGAAAAAATAGATTCTTATATTGAACAATTGTCGAGGTCTGTAACCATGTTACTTGATAAGCAAGCACGTAAACTCGACCAAAGTCTCACTCTTCTTCCTTTGTATGCTAATAGATTGCTAGACAGAAAGTTGCATGCGTTGGAACTTATGGAAAGAAGTTTGGAACTGATGTCGCCAGAGTCTATACTTAAAAAAGGCTACGCAATAGTAGAAAAAAATGGTAAGTCGGCGTCTGCGGCAAGTTTAAGCCCAGGCGATGAAATAAAAATAACATTAGTTGATGGGGTTGTTGGTGCTGTTGTAAAAGGTTTTAGTTAGGAATTAGGTTTTTGGAATAAAAAAAGAGCCTGCGGCAAACATTCCAAAAACCTAATCCCTAACTAAACCTAAATAGTAACTATGATGTTGGAATAAAAATAAAAACTAAGGTTAAAGTTTGAACCTTTGATTTTGGGATAAAAAAAGAGCCTGCGGCAAATATCCCAAAATCAAAGCCCCCAACTTTAATTTCTAAACACGCCCGTAGGGTGTGAAACTAGGTTGTAGGCAGGTGTCAGAGGAGCGTAGCGACGGCGACGCCTGTGTAAAACGTCACCTCCGAAGGGCACCCCGTAGGGGTGCAACCGAGCGAAGCGAGTAAATAAAAACATAAATATGGATTTTGAAAAAAACATGCGTGAAATTGAAGCTATTATCTCAAAGATAGATAAGGGCGAGGTAAATTTGGCAGAACTTGCAAGTGAAGTAGAAAAAGCCAAAGTTCTTATTAACTCATGCAAAAGTGAGTTAAAAAATATTCAAACCAAGATAGAAAGTTTAGTAGTTAATGAATAAAAACTTACTTTTGTGGTTTCAACTAAATAAATACAATTATAAATCAATAATGAAAAAGATTTTTTTATTAATTATCAGTGTATTAGTTTCTGCCATTGCGATAGCAAAAACATCGTCACAAAAGGTAGAAACCGATATTCCAACATCGTGGAATAATCTAGATACACTATTTGTACAACAAGACATCGACCAAAAATGGTGGATAGGTTTTGGTGATGCAACTTTAAATTCTCTTGTTGATATTTGCATTGCAAACAACTACGATTTGGCAGAGGCTGCTTATAGAGTAGATGCGGCAAAGGCAGCGATGCGTAAAGCAGAGGGTGGTTATTATCCTTCTATCAACCTTACAGCAGCGTATGATTTCAACCAAAATGTTACAACCATAGGCGAAACACGCATGGGTACTGTAGGTGCAGATTTGTCTTGGGAAATAGACATTATCGGTGCGGTGAGAGGTAGAGCAAAGTCTCAAAAATACAATTTCCAAGCCACACAAGAAGAGTACAATGCTGTGATGACTTCTTTGATTGCGAAAGTAGTGTCTTCTTATATAAACCTACGCACAGCGCAATCTCGACTAGAGGTGGTGAAATCAAACCTTTACATTCAAGAACAAACCAAAAACATTACAGAGGCTCGTTTCAACACAGGTTTAGCATCTGCACTAGATGTGGCGCAAGCAAAATCTATTTACTATGCTACAGCTGCAAAAGTGCCAGAACTAGAAACTACAGTGTCAGAGTGCCTTAATGCAATAGGCATTTTAAGTGGTAAAATTCCATGGATGTTGGATGCAGAACTAAAAATCTCTACATTTACAGGTATTCCTGCTTCAAGCACTCAAATGATACCAGTGTCTGTGCCTGCGGAAATACTTCGCCAACGTCCAGACGTGCGTGCAGCAGAAAAATCAATTGATGCTGCGGCTTCACTTGTAGGTGCTACAGTTGCAGATTGGTTGCCAAAATTCTATGTAACAGGTAAGATTGGCGTGGCATCAGAAGACTTTAAAAACATTTTCCAACAAGATAAAATGTACTGGCAAGTAGCTCCTGCTATTAAATGGAATATTTTCTCAGGAACTGCTCTTTCTGGTCAAATCCAAGAAGCAAAAGCCAAAACAGAAATGGCAGTAAATGCCTACAACAATGTGGTGCTAAATGCTCTACAAGAGGTAGATAACTCTATGGTAGCATACAAACATAGCATTAGCGAAAAAGATGCCTACGCTGTGGCTCACGAACAAGCACAACTAACATTTGACCTAGCATTAGACCTTTACAAAAAGGGCTTAATCGAGTTTCAAAACGTGCTTGACGCACAAAGAAACCTATTGAACTATGAAGAAGCAAAAGTCTTGTCTGAAGCAAATGTTTCACTTTCTTTAGTTCATCTTTATTTAGCGTTAGGTGGAGGTTATTAACAATTGATTAAATAAAATAAAAATCCAATATAATGAAAAAAACTTTAAACATAGCATTGACTGTTTTAGTGGCTCTTGTAGCAACAGCATGTGCAGAAAAAGAGGTAAAACAAGCACCTCTACCTAAATACTCTGTGGAAAAACCAGAGCTTCGTGATATTGTTTATCATTTAGATTATCCAGGTTTCCTACAGTCTGAACAAGTAGTAGATATTATCTCTAGAACAGAAGGTTATCTAGAAAAAATGAACGTAAAACCAGGTCAAACAGTAAAAGAAGGTGACGTTCTTTTTGTAATAGAACCTAAAAACTACGAAGATAAACTTAAAGAAGCAGAAGCAAGTCTAGAAACTGCAAAAGCAAACCTAAAACTTGCAGAAACAACTCTTGAAAGAATGCAAGAAGCTGCTAAAAGCCAAGCAGTGAGCGAACTAGACGTGATTCAAGCACAAACTCAAGTAGATTTATGCAAAGCAGCAGTGAAAAAAGCAGAATCTGGCAAATCTCTTGCTGCTACAAACCTAGACTACTGCTATGTGAAAGCTCCTTGCAGTGGTAGAGTGAGTGTAAACAAAGTAGATGCTGGCAACTATGTTACTCCAAAAACCTTGCTTGCCACACTTTACAAAGACGACAACCTATATGTAAACTTCTCTATAGAGGCTAGCAAACTTATTTGGGCACAAGCACAAGCAAAAGAATCAAATTTGAGCAAAGGTGGTAAATTTACTACTGTGAATGTGTTCCTAACAGACTCAAAAGGAAATGAGTATCCATATACAGCAAAATTGGATTATCTTTCTCCTTCTTCAGATATTTCTACAGGTACAGTGGATATGCGTGCTGTGATAAACAACAAACAAAAAGACCTAAACAATGGTGTTTTAGTAAATGTTTCTCTTCCATTTAAAAACGTGGAAAAAGCAGTACTTATCCCAGAAAGTTCTATTGGTACAGACCAATCTGGTAGATACATTTATGTGGTAGAAAACGATACTGTTCGTTATAGAAGTGTGCAAGTTGGTCAACTTGAGGCAGACAACAAACGTGAGATTTTAAAAGGTCTTACAGCAGACGAATGGTATATCACTCAAGCACTTACCAAAGTACGCAATGGTCAAGTTATAGATGCAATCGAAAAAGAAACCACTAAATAATAGAGAGATATGTCTAAGTTTTTTATAAATAGACCAATATTTGCGTTTGTTATTTCACTGCTAATCATGTTGGCAGGTGGTATAACACTTACAACGCTGCCTATTTCGTTATATCCAGATATTACTCCTCCAACTGTTTCAGTAACAGCATATTACCCTGGTGCAAATGCTGAGGTAATTGCCGAAACAGTGGCAGCTCCTATCGAAGATAAGGTAAACGGTGTGGAAAACATGCTTTATATGAACTCTACATCGTCTTCTGCAGGTGTTTATACCCTTACAGTAACATTTGAAGTAGGTACAGACATCGACATGGCAACAGTCTTGGTGCAAAACCGTGTAAACCAAGCCACATCTAGTCTTCCATCGGAAGTAACTCGTTTGGGTGTTACTACAGAAAAGAAATCTAGTAGCATTCTTATGATGATTGGTTTAACATCAGACAATCCAGACCTTTACAACAACACATACCTTACCAACTACGCTTCGCTAAACATCGTTGACGAACTAAAACGTATCGAAGGTGTTGGCTCTGTATCTACATTTGGTGCCGATGTGTATAGTATGCGTATGTGGTTGGATCCAGAAGTGCTAAGAATGCGTGGTCTTACTCCTGCCGATGTGCTTTCTGCTATTCAAGAGCAAAACGTGCAAGTATCTGCAGGTAAAGTAGGGGAAATGCCAACTACTACCAACTCTCCTTTCCAATATACACTTAATGTGCAAGGACGTTTAACAAGTGTGGAAGAGTTTGGAAATATTATTGTTCGCGCAGGCGAAAAAGGCAATATCCTACGACTAAAAGATGTAGCAACAATAGAACTAGGAAGTAAAACCTACACTATTGATAGTAAAATCAACCACCAACCTGCTACTTCAATCTGTATTTATCAGCTTCCAGGTGCAAACTCTATTCAAGTGGCATCAGACGTGAATAAAAAAGTGGAAGAGATTACCAAAAATCTGCCAGATGGTGTAAAAGCAGAAGTGGTGCTAGATACAACCAAGTTTATCGAGGTGTCTATCGAAGAAGTATATCACACTCTATTTGAGGCATTTGTGCTAGTAATTATTGTGATATTGCTATTCCTTCAAGACTTCCGCTCTACACTTATTCCTGCCATCACTATTCCAGTGTCACTTGTGGGTACTTTTGCTGTGATGGGTATGATGGGATTCTCAATTAACACCCTTACACTGTTTGGTCTTATCCTTGCTATTGGTATTGTGGTGGACGACGCCATTCTGGTGGTGGAAAATACCGCCCGACACATGGAAGAAAGTGGACTATCGCCTCGTGAGGCAACTATCAAGGCGATGGAAGAAATCACAGGTCCTATCATTGGTACTGTGCTTGTGCTTCTAGCCGTGTTTGTGCCAACAGCATTTATGGGTGGTATCACAGGTGAAATGTACAAACAATTTGCTATTACCATTGCTGTGTCAACAGCGTTCTCTGGTCTAAATGCGCTTACTCTGAGCCCTGCTCTTTGTTCGCTTATCCTTAAACCAAAAGAGCCAGGAAAAGAAAGCAATTTCTTTGTTTACAAATACTTTAACAAGATATTCGACAAATTGCATATAGGATATTCAAAAGTATTGAATGTATTCCTACGCAAATCTGCCGCTATTTTAATCACATTCTGTGCTATATTGGCATTGGTAGCATTTGGTTTCAAGAAACTTCCTACAGCCTTCATTCCTACAGAAGACCAAGGTTATTTCATGATTCAATGTGAACTTCAACCAGGTGCTTCTCTAGTAGAAACCATTAAGGTAATGGATAGAGCAGGTTCTATTCTAGATAGCATCCCAGGTGTAAAAGCTCATATCAGTATATCAGGAAACTCTGTGTCTGAACAAGCACAAATCTCTAGCAAAGCTACTATGTTCGTAGTGTTGGAAGACTGGGCAGAACGTGAAGACCCTTCAATGAGTCACTTGGCTATTATTCAAAAATTCAACAAAACAGCCGCAGCAACAATTGAAAATGCTACTTTGTTTGCATTCCCAATGCCTGCAATCCAAGGTCTTGGTACTTCTGGTGGTTTTGAGCTTTATGTGCAAGACAAATCAAACCAAGGTGTGCTAGAACTTCAAAGTATGGCAGAAGAACTTGCTGCTCACGCCAATACAAATTCAGAACTTAGCGGTGTGCGTTCTTCATTTAAAGCCACTGTGCCTCAATATTATCTAAACATAGACAGAGACAAAGTTAAACTACACAACCTTTCTATTGGTAGTGTGTTCAATACTCTTTCTGC
>JAXJWL010000153.1:0-2343 GCA_036308065.1 Paludibacteraceae bacterium | reverse complement strand
TATCTCCCCTCACCCCATGCTCTGGACCATAAAGCGCCACTAGGTTCACTTCTTCTGCCTCAAAAAGAATATCTACAGTAGATTTCAAGTTGCTATCCACCCCAGTAGGGTTCGTTATCAGCCCCACTCGCTTTCCTTTTAGGCATTCAAATCCCTCCTGACGCAGCACCTCCACGCCAGTCATCACCCTCTCCGCCGTTCTCCCAAACGCAAAAAACGACGATATAGAAAATAATATAATTAAAAGAATCCTCATAATATTTAATTCAATTTACACATCCTTAGGAGAGTGTATTTTAAAGAGGTGAGTTTTAGGCGTGCGAAGTGTGAACAACCGGAGTTTACTGACGTAAATGAGGATTGTGAACACGAGCACAACGACAAAATCACCCTTTAAAACCATTCTCACTCGACATATAACACAAGTCCTTTCAAATACTCCCCTTCTGGGTGGTAGATGTTGATTGGGTGGTCTACTGGTTGAGTTACTTGGTGAAGGATGCGTACTTTTCTGCCGCTCATGGCAGCAGCAGAGAACACTGCTAGACGGAATTGGTCTTTATTTACAGCTTGCGAACAAGAGAAAGTAAATAGGATACCACCAGATTTAATTTTCTCAAACGCCTTAGCATTCAAGCGTTTATAACCTTGAAGAGCATTGCGCAGAGCATCACGATGTTTTGCGAAAGCTGGAGGGTCTAAGATAATTAAATCGTAATCGTCAGACATATTGTCTAGGAATTTGAACGCATCTTGGGCAAACGCCTCATGACGTTTATCGCCAGGAAAGTTCATTTCCATATTTTTGTTTACAAGGTCGATAGCCTTTGAAGAACTATCCACAGAATGCACGCAAGCAGCACCACCACGCATTGCATAGCAAGAGAAACCGCCTGTATAACAGAACATATTTAAAACCTTGCGACCACGTGAATATTGTTCTAGAAGTTGACGATTGCTACGTTGGTCTATGAAGAAACCTGTTTTTTGACCTCTCTCCCAATCGATGCAAAATTTAATGCCGTTTTCAAGGGCTATAGCATCTGAGTCTGAACCAATTAGATAACCATTTTCAGCACCAGTATCAGCCTTGTAAGGAAGAGTAGTTTCAGATTTATAATACACATTTTTGATTTTTCCTTCGCTTATTTCCACAAGGCACTGAGCAATCTCTTCACGATGCACGTGCATACCCACAGAGTGAGCCTGCATCACAGCAGTTGAACCGTAAAAATCCACAATAAGCCCTGGCAAAAAGTCGCCCTCACCGTGCACAAGACGGAAAGATGAGTGTTCAGGAGTATAATCAAGACCTAAATCTTTACGCATTTGATACGCAGCAGAAAGACGTTTCACCCAAAAATCGTGATTGATTTCTTGTTGGTCAAACGAAAGCACGCGCACCGCAATGCTACCTATTTGAAAATGCCCAACGGCAATAAACTCTTTGTTTGCAGTGTAAACCTCAACTATTTCGCCTTCGGCAATATTTTTGTCGGCGTAAGCCACTGCACCAGAAAACACCCAAGGGTGAAAACGCTCTAGAGAAGACTCCTTCCCTTTCTTTAAAAATATCTTTTTATAATTCATCTTTTATCACATTATATATATCCATACAAGCCCACGCATCCACAGCAGCATATTTTTGTTGCTGAAGAGTGAGATTTGGCGCTTGCCAATTTGTTAAACGTTGTGACTTAGAAATTTTCTTATTAAACATAATGGCATAAATTTTTTGAAGACTCAAATCCTTGATGCCAAATTTGCCAATCACAGACTGAAGGTCTAGAAAACCAGCAGGCTTAAAGCTCCTTCTTCTATTTAGCATTTTATAGTCATCCTTTAGCGAAAGCCCTATTTTTAGTGGTTTTTCAGACGAAAGTATCTCTATAATAGGGTTTTGCATTCCAAGTACATTTAGTCTTATTAGATAACAAGTATCTGCTGTAGAAAGCTGAAGCAACGCCACTTTATTCATCTTTCCCTTTTCAAAAGAAGGCTTTGTTTCTGTATCAAAACCCAAAACTTCCTCATTTTTCAAGACCTCGATAGTAGTTTTAAGTTTACTCAAAGTATCCACTAAAACAATATTCCTACCTTCATACTCCAACACAGGCAGACTGTTTATCTCTTCCTTTGAAATCGACTCTCTAAAATTTAACATAACTCTTCCAATTCTGTATATGATATTTTGTGTATTGCATTTAAAGCATCCAACAATCTAGTGCCCCAAAATGTTTGAAAATTGTCGATGCATCTTTCTATTGCATCGTTCATAACATCCTCTTGACCAGTCTTATAGTTTGAAATACAATCCTTTATATCTTGGTAAACATCTGCCAC
>JAXJWL010000152.1:0-6418 GCA_036308065.1 Paludibacteraceae bacterium | reverse complement strand
TTGTTACCATTATTAAACCATTTAAATGGTACAACATACCTTATATGGCATATAGTTTGTTTACGAAACAAATGCACAAAAACAAGTTTGTAGAAACCTTTGATTGTGGCGATTGCATACTTGATGTAGCGGTAGGAGCCTACCTTCACATTGACGGCGAGCCAATCAACACCAACAGCAACTCATTCTCTGTGAAGATGATACCAAATAGTTTAAAGATTATTTAAACGCCCGCCTGCCCTTTTTGGCTCTTTTTATTGATTGTAAATGTAAAAGATTTACCTTTGCACTATGGCAATTAAAACAAATACACCAGAAATTGTAGCACTAAAACAGGCTGTAGAGAAAAGATTTGGTCACCCAATAGAAAGCAGAACAGACTTTACTCTACTTGCATACGACATTGAGCGTACTACAAACAATCACATTGCAGAAAACACTCTGCGCAGATTGTGGGGACGCATCGCTGCATACGACACTGTATTTACTCGCACACTCGACGTAATGTGCAAGTATATTGGTCATGAGCATTGGAAAAATTTCTGCACATTTCTAAAAAAAGAGACAAATTCTGATTCTGATATTGTAAAACAAGGTATGTCTATAAAAGTAGAAGACTTAACCCCTGGCGACAAAATTCGCATTGGCTGGTTACCAGACAGGGTATGTATAGTGGAATACGTGGGCGGACGCACATTTAAAGCAATTGATGCAGTAAATGCCACCCTACAAACAGGTGACACATTTGAATGTAGCCTTATGCTAAAGAATTATCCGCTGTTTGTGGACAATTTGGTACATGGCGGCGAACACTGTCCACGCTACTCAATGGGACTAACTAGCGGACTTACCACCCTAGAAAAATTGTAATCTCATATTTTTTTTGTAACTTGCCCCTCGTTATGAAGATTAATTCAGGAGCAGTTGACATAGAACCACAAAACCCTACAAATCACTATAGTATAATAGAAACTATAAGTGAAGGTAGGGTTTTTCGCCTTTTCAAAGCACGATATGGCACAAAATACGTGATTTTAAAGACTACGCACATACAAGATGCCATGCATAGCGAAATTTTGCGTCGTGAATATGAGATTGGGAAAACTCTTTCACACGCTTGCATTGTTTCTACTCTTGCCTTTGAAAAAAACACTCCTGTAGGACCTGCAATAGTGTTGGAATACATTGATGGCGTTACACTTGGTGAGTATAAATCTGCGGTCCCTGAGCATCTCTTACACGATATTTTAGACGGTGTAGATTACCTACACCACCGTGGCATACTGCACAACGACATAAAACCCGACAATATTCTTATAAATAAACTGGGCAATGCACGCATCATCGACTTTGGTTTATCTTCAAGCTACGATAGCATTTACACAGGCGTAATTGGTGGCTCTGAAGGTTTCACCGCACCAGAGATTTTGCATCCTTCGGTCACTGAGCCTGTCGACGAATTGATGACCGAAGGGAATAACGTGCCCGGAGGATACAAAGCCTCTTCCGACATATACTCTCTGGGCCTTATCATACAGCTACTTTTTGGCAATAAATACCAAAAGATAGTAAAAAAATGCACCATGCTGGAGCCAGAGGCTCGTTATCAGAGCATTGGCGAACTCAAAAGAGCATTATTTCTAAAGCGAGCATTGCCATGGGCAGTTTGCGCTAGTATATTGGTGTTTATTATCGCATTTTTTTCCATTTTGCCTACGGCGCATCGCATTGAGCAAACCAGCAAAGAAGCCGATTACAAAGCAGAAGCCACTGCCTTTTTAGACTCGGCATACCAAACTGCCTTGCAACGCATCAAGAAATTGCCTTACAACGAATCTGCCAAAGGCGCAAAAGACTTTTATTTGAAATATTACAACGATATTTACTTGCAGCTTCCAAATGAAAAACGCCCAGCCTTCGACGAAGTGCTGAGCGAACAAATTGCAGTTTTAGATTCTCTTTCCCATGGTCTCCCTACCCTGCTAAACCTACCTATAGAAAAGTTAGACCCCATCTATCAAGAAATCATACAGTGGAGCAAGGAGTAATCAGATATTCTGCCAAACCCAATTAAACAATAAGATTATCAGCAGAATAGACCAAACTATCTTAGAATGCAAAAAAACGTATGCTTTGCCTCTTATTACCATAAAGACAAAGCATACAAAGTATAATAATATCAGTGGCCAAATAGGGAACTGATAAATACTATCCCATATATTACCTTCCAATAATAGTAACATAGAACGTTGAAATCCACAAAAAGGGCAACTAAAATCAAACAGTTGTTTATAAGAGCAAGGTAACAATGGGATGTATTTATTTAAAAATTATTACAATAATTCAAAGACAGAAAAGCCCGCGGCACCAATAATTAACACCGCAACTATATAATACAAAATGTAGATTGCTCCTAATACAATTCCTATTATTGAAGTAATTTTTCCAGCTTTTAACATTCCTTGTCCTGTGTAAGATGAATCTATTCTGCAAACAGACAAACCTTTATTTGCAAGTACTAGACCGATAATTCCACATATAAGCCCTACAAAAAAGCACCCAAAGACTAGAGAACAAATACCTAATACTAATGATGCAACTGCATAAGGCGCATTTTTAACTGTATTTTCCATAATTAATCATTAAAAAAACACCTACTCTTTTGGGGATTTTCGGTTTCCTCCACAATAAATTTTATTTACTTGAATTCTGACTCATAAATTCAGCATATTCATTGCCAGTTGCTGTTTTTGCATACAGTTTTTTTGCCTGCGCCATAGGTATTATCACTTCTTTACTTATTATATTATCCATACAATAGGCATCACCAGTTTGAGACATGAAGTAATCATTACCACCATTACGTTTAAGACTAACGTTTTTAATGCGTTCATTAAAAGTTTTTACCGGACCGCGGCAACCAAATTGATTAACTTGTCCTTTGAAAGAGAACAGCACAGTAGCGTTTGTGAAACTATATTTTGAGGTATTTGCAATTCTATATGGTGGAAATGAAAGGAATTTGATTACTAGGTTATCTGCCACCTCCTTCATTACCTTTTTTGCCCCTATAGCAGCAATTGAATCTGCTATTAAGAAACGTTCGTAGTACTCTACGTCTGTTAAGTTATCTTTTTCATTCCAACAACCTAACGCTAAAGCAATATCATTGTTTTTCCATTTACTCAAGCCTTTCGTATTTTCAATTTGAAAAACAACCTCATCTTTCTTAAACACGGTCGGTTTCAACGTAAATGACACTACTTTAAAATCTGCTTTTTTATTTGGCGAAACTCTCGCTAATACAGAGTATGTATTTTCTTCATCCATATTAGACTTAATCTCACCAATCTCACATTTTTCAAAAGTTATTTTATTTAGTTCCGTATTTATCTTCTCAAAATTAGGATACAATCTATTGATCTTATCCATATTCTCAAAAGATATTGCAGAGAAAAAATCATTAACAGTGTTTCTTGCAGCAGCATTAATTTCTTCTTCTGAAGGGCTACAACTGGTTACTACCAATAGCAGTACAGAGTACAATAAAATAGATATACGTTTCATAATTATTTTTTTCTTTTGAACACATCATTAGAAGCGAGTATGATATGGTCTATAAGTTATTAATTTTTCAAATCTGTTTTCTAATTCTTCTAATTCATCAGATGAAATCTTGTAGTCCTCTACAAATCTTACTGTTTCAGAATCTGATTCTCCTGTCATCACTTTTAGCAATTTAGCATGATCTTCTGGCGAATCTAAATCTAAATACACCTTAGTGTCTGAGTTATCATCTCCATCATACACTTTTACTTCTAATGGTGCTTTCTTAAAAGTATGTCCTTGTAAACTCACGCCATCTACAATACTAACTGGATTTCCTGTGCGTTTTAATTCGACCTCTAAAGAAAATAAAATGGTATGTTTGTCACCGTTTTTTTCTATAGACTCATAGCTTAGCTCCGCTTTTTCTCCAAGAGCAATATATTTGTCAAAATCTGTAAAGTAACCAGTTCCCTCAAAAGCGGTTTCTGTTGATTCAATCGTTTTAGAGTCAGAAACACTACAAGCAGTAAATGTTAAAGCTAAAACAACTGCACTTAAAAATATTTTTATCTTTTTCATAAACGTATTTTATTTAATAATTATTTATAAAACCTAGTTACAGTTCACTGCAATATTTGCATAACGTAGTTTTTGTTCTTGTGTCATATCTGCTTCCATTTTAAGCAAATCATTTGCAATTTTTGCCATTTCAACTATATCTTTATCTTTACAAGCTTCTTCATATGCATCAATTTTAGAATCGATTCCACCACAAGATGATAAAAATACACTTAATACAATTGAGGTTAAAAATAATTTTACGGTTTTCATAATTTTGCTTTTTTTAATGTTATAAATAAATTTAATCTGTTTCGTAGTAAAAAATTAATAGATACTAAATGACTCCATAGCTTCTTGTTGCATCTTCATAGCATTTTCCATAGCTTCTTGTTGCATCTTCACAGCATTTTCCATAGCCTCTTGTTGCATACGAGAAGCCTCTTCGATTGCTTCATTTTGTACACGTGTAGCCTCTTCTATTACATCTTTTTGTATGTCCTTTACTTTGCTATAAGTTTCATCTATAGCATCTTTAAGTTCATCGGTATCAGTTTCTACACTAACTACTTCTTCTACTTTTGGTTCTGCTTGAACGCTCTCTGTTTCATTACCTTCTGCATTGTTTGTACAGGATGCCATGACAAATCCAATTACCAAGGCTGATAAAAATAAATACTTTCTTTTCATAATATTAAATTTTAAATTAAACATAAATTAATTATTTTTATGCAAAGTTAAATTACATTTCCCTAATAACCATAGCCCTTTTTGAGCCTAGTTTTTGGTTCCCAAATGAAAAACGCCCAGCCTTCAACGAAGTGCTGAGCGAACAAATTGTAGTTCTAAAAAGTAATACAAAATTTGATTATTGATAAAATAAATATTATCTTTGTATCAAGTTAAGTCAATGGACTTATTTGGATTGGGGTATCCCCGGTCGGGAAAGGGTTGCTACTAAGCGACTCTTTTTTGTTTATATAGTAATTTCTTCCTACTTTTTTTGCATAGGCAATCCATTTCTGCTCTATATTTTCACTATGTAAAAATTTCGCATTTTGTAAGAAAAAATTCCAAAAACACGCAAAAACGAGGGGGTTTTTGACCAAATCTATGTTTTTTTTCGAGATTTGGTCATTTTAACATTTCAGTTTTTTGATAAAAACTATCAACAAGAACACTGCTATTTCTTACAATTCTCTTAAACTTTTTTTAGTATTTCCTGCACAAAGTGGAGGGCGTGAGTGAGTTCGGAGAAGACGGTGTATTCTTCACTGGTGTGGGCGTTGTAGTAACCACAACCAATGTTGCAAACAGGGATGCCGAGACCTCGCATTTTTAGTTCCACCACGTCGGTTTTGCCTCCCTTTACCATTTGGTATCCGTATTGCGACAAAATAGACTCAGGAATAAAATCTGCAGGGCATAGAAGCGTGTCATCTTTGCCTATCTGCACCACATCGCTTGCACCCTTTCTATCTATTTCTAATATGTATCTTGCATCGTCAAAGAAAGACAAATCGCATGTACGTGCACCTCTACAACCTGGAATATCATCTGAAACCTTCTCTTCTAGCATAAACAAAGCTGCCTTAAGCACTGGTTGCGTACGTAAAAGTTGGATTATCATCCACAAACCATTTTTGTCGTCGGCACCGCAACCTACTCTCTCATTTTCGTTATTTACAGCATAGATAACATCGCCATCCACCACAATATTTCGCTCACATGGCAAATGCACCTCATCTAGATGTGCTGCCACGCAAGGATAACTTTCTGCAGTGCCTTTTATAAAGAACAGATTACCTATCTCGTCGGTAACCACCTGCATAGGTATGTCCTTTACATTTTCCAATATAAAGGATTTTATCTGCTCCTCATTGCCAGTCTTGGCAGGTATTTTATATAGTTCGGTTAGAAGTTTCATCTCAAAATTATTTCTTAAGCCAGCGTTTCTTGCGGGGTTTGAAGTTGGGTTGTGGGTTTCCGCTTAGGTCGAGATGCTCGTATTTATCAAGAGTTTGTTTAGACCATAGGTCTATTTGTTTTTTCAGTTTCAATGGGTCTGACTCAAAAACTGGGTCTGCACCATACACATCGGCAAAACTTGGACCTTTCTTTTCATAGCAGACTTTTGCAGCCATTTCTATAGCCTCATCTACCACTCTATCCTTTTCGATGTGGTTGTGAATGGCATCTGCCAAAGCTTTGGCTTTAAGTAGATGTGCATTTTCGTAAACCAATATTTCGTACCCTATGCGAATGGTTGCAGCATTACAATCTACGCCTCCACCCAAACGCACCATTAGGT
>JAXJWL010000151.1:0-1887 GCA_036308065.1 Paludibacteraceae bacterium | reverse complement strand
TATATCGACCGCATGTATTGTCACGAGGTGACAAGCCCACAAGCATTTGATGGACTTAGAAAAAGAGGATTAAAAGTATTTCGCCCAGCGAAAATTACTTGTATTCCAGACCATAATATTCCAACTCAAAACCAAGATAAACCTATTATCGACCCAATTTCTAGAAATCAAGTAGACACACTTGACAAAAATGCGAAGGAATTTGGTACAGAATATTATCCAATGGGGCATCCTAAAAACGGTGTTATTCACGTAGTTGGTCCAGAAAATGGTCTTTCACTACCTGGTATGACCATAGTTTGTGGCGACTCACATACCTCTACACATGGTGCAATGGGGGCTGTTGCTTTTGGTATTGGCACTTCTGAGGTGGAAATGGTGCTTGCTACTCAATGTGTGTTCCAATCTCGCCCTAAAACTATGCGTATCAATTTTGAAGGTGCTCTAAAAGATGGAGTTACGGCAAAAGATGTGGCTCTTTATATGATGATGAAGCTTACCACAGGCGGTGCAACAGGTTATTTTGTGGAATATGCGGGCGAAGTAGTGAGAAATATGAGTATGGAGGGCAGACTTACGCTTTGCAATCTTTCTATAGAAATGGGTGCTCGTGGTGGTATGATTGCTCCAGACGAAACCACATTCAATTATATAAAAGATACCGATTTTGCACCTAAAGGTGAGGCGTGGGACAAGGCTTTGGCTTATTGGAAAACCTTGAAAAGTGATGACGATGCAGTGTTCGACCGTGAAATCACATTTTACGCCGAGGATATAGAGCCAATGATTACCTACGGAACCAATCCTGGTATGGCAATGCCAATAAATAGCACGATTCCGCATCTTGAAGATATAGATGAAGCGGGTAGAACATCGTTCTTGAAATCGCTTGATTATATGGGATTTAAGCCAGGCGAAAGCCTAATTGGCAAAAAAATAGATTATGTTTTCTTAGGAAGTTGCACAAACGGCCGTATTGAAGATTTCAGAGCATTTGCTTCTGTTGTAAAAGGCAAGAAAAAACACCCAGATATAGTAGCATGCTTGTTCCAGGTTCGTGGAAAGTGCGTCAGCAGATTATTGACGAAGGCATACTAGATGTTCTTACAGAAGCAGGGTTTGAACTTCGTGAGCCTGGTTGTTCGGCTTGTCTTGCCATGAATGAGGATAAAATTCCTGCCGGAAAGTATGCAGTTTCAACAAGTAATCGTAACTTTGAGGGGCGTCAAGGTCCTGGTGCGCGCACTATCCTAGCATCACCGCTCACCGCCGCAAAAGTTGCACTTTCAGGAAGATTATAATTTTTTATTATAAAAATTGCGAGTAGAGCTCTTTACGGGATTTTATTTATGATTAACTACAAAAGCTAAACTCACTTCGTTCAGACAACGCTTTTGTTTAACGTTAATCATCTCATAAAATCTATTTCCGCTCATCGCAATATCGCATTTTTAAATAAAAAATTAATGTTAAACCTTAATAAATAACAAAACCAATGGAAAAAATAAACAACATAACATCAACCTGCACTCCACTTCCATTAGAAAATGTGGATACAGACCAAATAGTGCCAGCACGCTTCCTTAAAGCTACTTCAAAAGAAGGCTTTGGCGACAATCTTTTCCGCGACTGGCGTTTCGACAAAGAGGGAAACCCTATAAAATCTTTCGTGTTGAACAACCCTGCATATTCAGGCACAATTTTGGTAGCTGGAAAGAATTTTGGTTCTGGTTCTTCTCGCGAACACGCGGCTTGGGCAGTGGCAGGCTACGGCTTCAACGTGGTAATTTCAAGCTTTTTTGCCGATATTTTTAAAAATAATGCCATGAACAACGGTGTTTTGCCAATCGTGGTGAGCGAAAATTTCCTTGCGGAACTATTTTCAAG
>JAXJWL010000150.1:0-25354 GCA_036308065.1 Paludibacteraceae bacterium | reverse complement strand
ATATAAAAGCACTTCGTAACTATCAGAGTGCTTTTATATTGTGTAAATTAAGCGGGCGAAAACTTGCAAAAAACGGCACTTTTCGCCCGTTTTAACAATTCTTTAATTACTATTTCAGTTCCTTCCAATTACTCAATCATCCCCATTCAGGAGACCTAAAATAAAAACACATAAACAAAAAAAAAAGTAATAAACTTGTAAGTAATAAAGTTATTACTAATAAAGTTGTTACTTATAAAAATATTACATATATTTGCCTTGTAAATCTGTATATTATGGGAAATAAACCTTTCGTTTTTGGTGTTGCGACATCTGGCAATAATTTTACTGATAGAGAAAAAGAAACTTCTCATCTTGTAATGAATTTTCAACATGGTGTGAATACAGTTTTGATATCACCTCGACGTTGGGGAAAGACCTCGTTAGTTGATAAGGTGTGTAAATTAGTAAATTCAGAAAATATAAAAGTTGTTTATCTAGATATATTTTCATGTAGGTCTGAAAAAGATTTTTATGACGCATTTACATCTGCTGTAATAAAACAAACATCATCTAAATGGGATGAATGGCTGGATAATGCAAAACAGTTTTTATCTCGCATAAGTCCTAAAATTTCTTTTGGTGTTGACCCTATGACAGATTTTTCCTTGTCTTTAGAAATTAATCCAAAGAATGAAGCAATCGTTGATATACTTCAACTCCCAGAAAATATAGCAACAAAAAAGAATTGTAAGATTGTGATTTGTATAGATGAATTCCAACAAATAGCAGAATTTGATGACTCTAAGATTTTTCAAAAGAAATTAAGAACAGTTTGGCAACTTCAAAAGAATGTATCATATTGTTTATTTGGTAGTAAAAAGCACTTAATGAATGAACTTTTTGAAAAAAAGAGTTTTCCATTTTATAAATTTGGTGATACAATAAACTTGCAAAGAATACCTACAAATTATTGGGTAGAGTATATCTGCGGTCGTTTTAAAGATACGGGGAAAAGCATTTCACCTGAACTTGCAGAAATGATATGTGAAAAAGTAGAAAGACATTCTTCGTATGTGCAACAATTAGCATGGTTGACATGGATAAACACAGATAAAGTAGCAAAGGAACAAGACTTTGATGCTGCATATAAAGATTTATTAGATCAAAACTCACCTTTATTTGAGAAGCAAACTGAAAATTTATCTTCATATCAATTAAATTTTTTGAGAGCATTAGTAGATGGAGCTACAGAATTGTCATCAGCAGAGGTTATCAATAAATATAATTTAGCTTCTTCCTCTAATGTTGCAATTATAAAAAAAGCACTAATAAAGAAAGAACTTATAGATACTGAAAATCGTAAAATTGTAATTGCAGATCCTGTTTTGAAAGCATGGATTAAAAGAGAGTTGTATAAAATGTAATCTATGATAAACTACATAATAGAATTTTTGCTTCAGGATAAACAATATGTGAAGTATGTTGGTTATACAGCAGACTCGCAAGAGTGGAAAAATTACAAGGTGGTGATTGTGCCATCTGAGTTTTTTGAATTTCACAAGTCTGGCACACCATTGATGCCACATCTACCACTTGAAAAGTTTGAAGATACCCCAATACTTTTCGGCACTCCGAGTGTAAATCGCACAAAAGATTTGGTGGTGATAAAGGCAGATTTAGTGGCGAGTACTTTCTTTTTGCTGTCTCGTTACGAGGAACTTATAAATAAAAATCGTGACCAACACGGAAGATTTCCTGCGAGTGAATCTATTCTTACAAAGGCAGGTATTTTCCAACGTCCTATAGTGGATGAATATGGTGCATTTCTGCGCCAAACACTTCGTGAAATAGGTGTGAATATCCCAGAACCAAAACCAAAAATGTCTATTACTCTTACTCACGATGTGGATGTGCCTTTTGTGCATAGAAATTTTATTTCTATTCTTGGTGGGATAAAAAGAGGTGAGTTTAAAGACTTGATTAAGAATGTTTTCTGCTCATTAAATAAAAATACTTTCTATACTTTCCCTTGGCTACTTGAGCAAGATGCAAAAATAAAAGACGCTCGCAAGATTTATTTTCTTAGAAATCCCTTATTTCCAGAGTATTACGACCGCCCATATATTAGGATTGAAGACTCTGATATGAGGAAACTAATTAGAGAACTTAAGAAAAATGATGTGGAACTTGGGTTGCATGTGAGTTATGCTTCTGCGGACCATCTGGAGTTGGTGAAACAAGAAAAGGATACTGTAGAAAGAATGTTGGGCAGACATATCACGGCAAATAGAAATCATTATCTGCGTCTAAATTCTAATACTCAATTAGATGCTTTAGTAAACGCTGGTATAAAAGAAGATTTTACTATTGGTTTTGCGGATAGTCCTGGCTTTAGAATGGGTACTTGTAGGCCAGTGCGTTATATCAATCCTGAGACTTTTGAGGTGAAGGATTTAATCCTACATCCGCTCACTATGATGGATGGGTCTTTTTCTCAGTATTCTAAAATGGATTACATTCAGGCGTACGAAACGGCTTGCAGACTTATAGACCAAGTGAGGAAACATGGTGGCGAATTGGTGATGCTGTGGCACAATTCTGAGGTGAGAGGAGGAAATTATCATAAAAAACTTTACAAAAATCTCATTTCATATATTGAAAATGAGAAAAATTGACTAACTTTACGTATTAAAGTAAACTAGTGCATTCATAGTATATGAAAACATACGAAAACTTTTCTTTATTAAATAATAATACCTTTGGGATAGATGTTTCTGCAAATTATTTTGTGGAATATGATTCTGTGGAAGAATTGATTCAGTTGATTAATTCAGATTTGCTTAAAGAGAACAAATTTCTTCACATTGGTGGCGGTAGTAATTTGCTTTTTGTGGGTGATTATCAGGGTGTTATTCTGCATTCTAAGATGAAAGGCATAGATGTGGTGGAAACTACAAAGGATATTGTGGTGGTGCGTGCTGCTTCTGGTGAGGTGTGGGACGATTTTGTTTCATTTTGTGTGAGCAGAGGTTATGGTGGTGTGGAAAACCTTTCTCTTATACCTGGTGAAGTAGGGGCTACTCCAATTCAAAACATTGGTGCGTATGGTATGGAAGTGAAGGATGTGATTGTGAAAGTGGAGTGTGTGTCTGTGGAAACGGGTGAAATAAAGGTGTTTACCAACGAAGAATGTAAGTTTGCATATAGAGATAGTATTTTTAAGCGTGAGCTTAAAGGTAAATATATTGTAACCAACGTTTATTATAAACTTAAAAAAGTAGGTGTACCACAAATAAACTATGGTAGCTTAGAGGAAGAAATGAAGAAATATGCTGAGGTTACACTTGCAAATGTGCGTAAGGCGGTGATTGACATTCGTCAAAGAAAACTTCCAGAACCAAAAGTATGGGGAAATGCTGGTAGTTTTTATTTAAATCCTGTGATTTCTAAGAGTCAATATGATTCTCTTTTAAAGGAATATCCAGAATTACCTTGTTATAAAGTGTCTGATACTGAGGTGAAAGTGCCTGCTGGCTATTTGATTGAGAAATGTGGTTGGAAGGGCAAGGCTCAAGGCAAGGTGGCAGTACATGGAAGTCAGGCATTGGTGCTTATCAATAAAGGTGGTGCAAATGGTTTGGATATTATCAACTTGTCTGATAGCATTCGTCAGTCGGTGAGAGAAAAATTTCAAATAGAACTTACACCAGAGGTAAACCTGATATTTGGATAGGTAAAGAACAATCACAAACATTTACCTATACTCAAAAGAAAGCTCCTGTTCCAGGCGAGGCTGGTAAAAACTTGATTACAGATTATTACAAAGTAAACCCTAATGGTCAAGTAGGCACTAAAAAGACAATTGATATGGCATTTACCAATCAAGATGCTACCAATGCTATGAAACACTGGGAAGCTAGCGATATCATTGCTCAAGGTGTAGCTCGTGATGTTTGCCAAGCTATCAAGGGTAAACACGAACGTCCTATTATCGACTCTTATGCAATTTATGCTGCTTATGATGATGAATATCTATATTTAGGTCTACAAACAGTGTATGCTGTATGGGATGAATATGGTGAAGGTAAACAACCAGGTGAATCTAAACCTCACAATATGGATGGTCGTATGATGTGGGCTTTCGATATTGATCCATCTGTTGAATTTGATGGCTATATTGATGGCAAATGTCCTATTTGGAATGATGACTGTACTCCAGGTGCTAAATTTGCTAATGGTGTAGATGCTATTTGGATTGGTTCTTCAAAACCAGGTGTAGGTACTCCAGGTTTCTTTACTTCTACTCCAGATGGTCATGCAAGTTATAAAGCTCCATATTGTAAAAGTGATAGAAGTGTAAAATATGGTAAAAATGATGCTCTACACCCTACAATTACCAAAATTTACGGTCAAAACAAATTTGAATACAATCCAGCAGTATTGGAAGGTAACACAGGCTTTGTTGATTTGAAATCTCAAGCAAAAGATGGTCACACCTTCTACGAATGGAAATTCCCACTTTCTTTGTTTGGTATTAATGCAGGTTATATTAAAGATTATGGTATTGGTGTAATGTATGTAGACATCTATGGTTCAAGCCCTGTAGGTGGTACTCCATACGACCCTTCATACTTCGACAATGCTAGCAAAGAGTACTCTAAAGATCCTTCTTCTAGTATGGAAAAAGAAGACGAAGACGAGATTACATACGCTCCTGCTCGTATAGGTAAATTGTTGAAACCTGCAGATCCTGATCAACCAGGAGGTGGTACTCCAATTGAAGAAGTAGATGCAGAAGATGGTCCTGCAGAATATTTCACAATCACAGGTGTTCAAATAAGTGAACCAATTGAAGGTCAAGTTGTTATTGAACGTCGTGGTAGTAAAGTAAGTAAGAAAATATATTAAAAATATAGGGTGACCGATTGGTCACCCTAATTTTTTTTATTCGGACAATGCATTGACCCTTCGACTCTTCGACAAGCTCAGGGACCGCAGGCTCAGGGTCCCTGAGCTTATAATTTTAAGTTGTGTCCCATTCTTTCTTTCTTGGTCTGCATGTAGTGTTCGTTGTATTTGTTGATGCCAACTTCTATTCCTACATTTTCTACTATTTCTAGTCCGTAACCTTCAAGACCAATACGTTTTACTGGGTTGTTTGAGATTAAACGCATTTTTCTCACACCGATTTCACGTAGAATGCTAGCACCTACGCCATAGTCGCGTTCGTCGGCATTGAAACCTAATTGTAAGTTTGCGTCTACAGTGTCTAGACCTTTCTCTTGAAGTGCGTATGCTTTAATTTTGTTCATAAGACCAATGCCTCTACCTTCTTGGATAAGGTAGATAATTACACCTTTGCCTTCTTTTTCAACCATTTCCATTGCTTTGTGAAGTTGGTCGCCACATTCACATCTTAGTGAACCAAAGATGTCGCCAGTAACGCAAGAAGAGTGTACTCTCACTAGGATTGGCTCGTTTTCTTCCCATTCACCTTTTACAAGCGCTACGTGTTCTAGTCCGTTTGAAAGTTGGCGGAAAGGAATGATTTTGAAATCACCATATTTAGTAGGAAGATTTGCTGATTCTCCTTTTTCTATGATAGATTCTTTTTTAAGTCTATATTCAATTAAATCACGAATAGTGATAATTTTAATTCCAAATTTTTCTGCTACTTTTTGTAGGTCTGGCATACGTGCCATAGTGCCGTCTTCGTTCATAATCTCGATAAGAGCGGCAGCTGGGTATAGTCCAGAAAGGCGAGCCAAGTCTACAGCTGCTTCTGTGTGACCTGCACGACGAAGTACACCTTTGTCTTTTGCGTAAAGAGGATTGATGTGACCAGGACGACCAAATGTTTGTGGTGTAGAAGTAGGGTCTGCAAGGGCTTTAATAGTAGCCGCGCGGTCTGCTGTAGATACACCTGTTGAGCATCCTTCTATTTTGTCTATAGTAACAGTAAATGGTGTGCCAAGAATAGAAGTGTTGTTGCTTACTTGTTTGTCTAGTTCTAGTTCTGAACAACGAGACTCTGTGATAGGGGCGCAAAGCACACCTCTACCATTTTTTAGCATGAAGTTTACTGCTTCTGGAGTAATTTTTTCTGCTGCTATAATGAAGTCGCCTTCGTTTTCACGATCTTCATCATCTACTACGATAACAAACTTACCTTCTCTGAAATCGTCTAATGCTTCTTCAATAGTGTTTAGTGCCATATATAATTATTTTTTGTTTTGTCTTAAATTTCTGATTTTTGCAAATATAATATTATTTTTACTAAATATCTTCTTAAATACCATAATATAACTTTCTCCATTCATAATGCTAGACTCGGTTGCTGCCATGTATGTAAGCAAAATACCAAATGGAAGTAGCACGGCTGCACTGAGCCACATACCTTGCCATACTTCCCAAATGCCTTCGCGCGCCATTTTGTATCCAGTGTTGTCTATGATATAATATATAATGAATAGAACAGTTGAAATGACTACTGGCATACCCATACCACCTTTTCTAATAATGGCTCCAAGTGGGGCTCCAATGAAAAGGAATATAAAACAAGCAAATGCAAGTGTGTATCTTTTGTACATCTCTATTTGATGTCTTCTTGCTTCGTTGTTCAACCATACCACGTCACCATTGTATATTCTTTGGCGGTCAACAATTGGTTTCGCTTTGTTTTGAGCATATTGTAGAGCAGTCTTTTTGTTCGCATTGCTAAGGCTGGCAAATTTGCTCTGAATTGTGTATGGAATCTTGTCAATATTGAAGGTGCTGTCTTTGAACATTGTAACATCTTCTGCTCCTTGGTTCGCTTTGTTGAAGTATGCACCTTTTCTTCTGTATTGGTCTTCTATACTTATGCGTTGACCTATTCGTATGCCAATTGAGTCTACGGTTTGCTGAAGTTCGTCTATTTTTTTTGCTATATATTGGTCTTCAAGAAACCTAGAATCTACTTCATTGAAGTTTGCATCGAAGTCTATTATAATTTCTTTTTTGCTAAATGTTTCCCTTCTATATGGGATGATTTTGTTGTTTTTTATGTTGTTGCCTTGGTTTGCATCTTGTAGATTTTCAAAACATTCACCATTTTTTAGGGTAAGTACAAGATGTTTTTTGTCTTCTGTAAGTTTCAACATACCTGTGTCTGCCAAAATAATGCCTGTGTTGTTGAATCCTTTTGAATAGTCGTATATAGCAACATGGTGTAGCAAACCATTTCTTTTGGTCTCTACGAATATGTTTCTTCCTGTGATGCCATCGTAGAATGCACCTTGTGGAATATCGAGTTCTGGTGAAGCCTCGCGCATAGAAAATAGCAAGGTCCACATTCTAACTTGTGTTTTAGGAAGTATATTGTCTGCAAAATAAAAACTACCAATAGATACTAGACCAATCAAAATAATAAGTGATTTCATTATTTTGAAAAGTGAGATGCCTGCCGCTTTCATTGCAAGTAGTTCTAGTCTTTCGCCAAGGTTGCCAAATGTCATAAGCGAACCAAGTAGGATGGAAAGTGGTAGCGCTAGTGGAACCACTGATAGGGCAGCATAAAAGAAAAATTCTCCCAATACAAGTACACCAACACCTTTACCAACCATTTCATCTACGTAGCGAAACATAAACTGCATCACAAGTATGAATACGGCTGCTAAAAAGGTAATTGAGAAGGTTCTCAAAAAGTTTTTTAATATGTATCTATGTATGTGTTTTATCATAATTAGGAATGATGACGTACTGATGAACGTCAGTGAATAATTAGGAATTAGGAATTGCCTAACTCAAATGCTAATGGCAGTAATTCCTTGGCACTTTTTAGTGTTTTTGTTTCTTTTTTGCCGTATAGATAAATAGTAATTGCGTGCCCAAAACGTTTTTCCATTTCTACTAGCACTTGGCAACATTCTCCACATGGAGTGATAATGTTTTCTATGAAATCTCCATTTTGAAATGCCGCTATAGCAATGCTTTCTGGGTATGAACCTTCTGCATTTGCGCAAGCATATAGTAGTGCAACTCTCTCGGCACATAGACATGCGCTGTAGGCTGCGTTTTCTTGGTTTGAACCTGTAAAAATTCTGCCGTCTGCCATACGCACAGCAGCGCCAACCTTAAAATTTGAATAAGGTGAGTATGATGTGCTAGTGGCTTGTTTTGCTTTTTCTATTAATTCTAAATCCATATAGGTATTATTAGGCAAAATAAATCAACGCAAAGATAACTAAAATCTAAAAAATATCTTCAATTATTTAATAAAAAATAGTATATTTGCACGTTATTATATAAGCGAAATGAGAAAATTAATTAAGGCATTAGTAGTGTCTGCAGTGATATTGAGCAATGTTTTTGTGTTGTGTGCTGCTCAAGATAATGAGGCGTATATAAAAAAATATTGCAAAATTGCAATGCGTGAGATGAATGACTATGGTATTCCAGCGTCTATTACACTTGCGCAAGGTATATTGGAGTCGGCTGCAGGTACTAGCAGATTGGCAGTGCAAGCCAACAATCACTTTGGTATTAAGTGTCACAACGACTGGTCTGGAGAGAAGATTTATCACAACGACGACAAAAACAACGAATGTTTTAGAAAATACGAACATGCAGAAGAGTCTTTTATCGACCATTCTCAGTTTTTAAAGGATAGAGCACGTTATTCTTTTCTTTTTGAACTTGATAAAACAGACTACAAGGCTTGGGCAAAAGGTTTGAAACAAGCTGGTTATGCTACAGACCCAAACTATCCAAAACGACTTATCGAACTAATAGAAAGATACGAACTTTATAAGTACGATAAACAAAGTTTTACTTCTAAAGAAGAGGGCGTGAAGACTCCAGAAAAACTTCCAAAAGAGAAGAATGAATCTGGACTTAGATGTGTTTATGTGCAAAAAGGTGAGTCTTATTACACTATAGCAGTGAAATACAATATTCCTTTTGGTCTTATCTTTAAGTACAACGATGTGGATAGAAAAACACGTCAACCAGAAGAAGGTACTATAGTATATCTTCAAAGCAAAAAGAAAAAAATCACTTGTGGTGAAGGACTTCATGTGGTAGAAAAGGGAGAATCTATGCACGATATTTCTCAAAGATATGGTATCCGTTTACATAGTTTGTATGATTTAAACAATATGCCATACGATTCAAAACCAGAAGTAGGACAATTATTAAAACTTAGATAATTATGGAAAATAAAAATCAAGAAAAAGAACTAGATTTACTAGATTTGTTAAATATTTGTTGGAAGTTTTTTGTAAACAATATATTTAATCCTTTTCTAAAAGTAGTAAAAATAGGTTTGAGAGGATGGAAAGCATTGTTGTGCGCTATTATCGTGGGCGTAGTTGTTTCTGTGGTTCTTCCTATGATATTTACTAAGAAAAACAAATCTGAGGTGATACTAGAAATAAATGTTGCTAAAAGTTCTAGTTTTATTAAAGATTTAGAGGTCTTAGCTACAATGAATAGAGACAGATTGTCTGATCTTTTAGAAATTGATGCAGAAACACTTAAACAATTGGTGGCTATTAAACCACACAAAGTCATCTCTAAAGATTCTACTTTTACTAGTTACGAAGTGGATTCTAACGATATTTTTGATGATGTAGCAAAAGAATATAAAGCACACCCAGGATTGTTTGCTTTAGAAATTATATCTAAGGATACTGCATATTTAGCACCTTTTACAGATGCTGTGTTGAAATATCTAAATGAAAAATCTTCTTTTGCATTAGTTAATGAAAGAAGACTTTCTGTGATGAGAAGCGAATTGCGAACATTTACCAATGAGGTTGCGGTGTTGGATTCACTTCGTCATATTCAATACTTTACAAATGATGCAAATCAAGTGGTGCTAGGTACTTCTGGTGAAACATTCAACATAAAGGATAAGAATCAATGGATTCAAAACGACCTTATGAACCTTAAATCTAGAGTGATAAGACTAGAACAAACATTAAAAAGTGATACTTTAGCAGTGGAACCACTTACTGCGTTGTCTATTACTGATATTTATGTAAACCACCCAATTAAAACCGCACCTAAGTATGCGTTAATACTTTTCTTCTTAACCTATTTAATATTAATTTTCAACGAATATAAGAAGAATATAAAAAATTGGGTAAATGATTAATTTCTAATGAAGAAAATTTTTAGTATAGTATTTTTTACCATTTTGGTAACTTTGGCTTATTCTGCACCTGTGCTTGTGCCTATGAATAACGCCAAGGAATATGCACGTCTTTCAGAAAATAAACAAGTTCTTCTTAAAGGAGATTATAAAACAGGTAAGGAAGATACTCTAGTAGTGTTTTCAAAAATGCGACATACTCCGTTGGAGGTAGTTGAGGCTTTTTGTTTCTCACCAACTGAAGATAAACTCTTGCTTAAAAGTGGTGACGAATACTATGTTTACCGACTAGGAACAAATAAGGCAGACAAGTTGTCGGAAAATGGTCCTCAAACTGCACCTATTTTTTCTCCTGACGGTAATAATGTAGCATTTGTGCGCTCAAATAATATTTTTATTAAACGTCTTCAGTTTGAAACTGAGGTGCAAGTGACCAAGGATGGTAGCGCAGATGTGACTAATGGTGCTCATCCTCAGAAGATTACATACGCTTTTGGTGAATTGGTCTCTATGGCGTGGTCTAAAGATAATTCTTCTTTGGTATATATTAAGGGCCAACAAGTTTATGTTTACAACGTGCAATACAAATGGCATAAACCTGTTGTTTTGCCACAATATACAGATGGATATGTTACTCATATAGAGTGGACTAACAATGAGAGCCAGTTTGTGGTAATGTATCTAAACCGTTTACAAACTGAACTTAGTATTGCGGTAGTAGATGTGAATACATTGATTGCCAAACGTATTTACAATCATAAAGAAGATAAATTCATCTCTCCAGACAATGCGTCTTATATTTTAATGTTTCCAGATGCCAACGAGTTTGGAGTATTTGAAGAAAAAGACGGTTATAATCACTTGCATGTATACTCATTAAGCAATGGTAGATATGTTTACCAAGTGGGCAAAGGTGATTATGAAGTGACTAAAGTGTATGGTTATGATGCAAAATCTAAACAGATTTTCTATCAGTCTAGTGAAAATGGTGCTCTAAACCGTGGAGTATATGCTATAAATGTGAAATCTGGCAAAAGAAAATCTGTAGCAGACGAAGAGGGTACAAATGATGCTATTTTCTCTAAGGATTTTAAATATTTTGAACGCATCTATAGCAATGCAAATCAGCCACATATTTATTCTGTATGCAATGTGGATGGTGACGTGGTAAGAGAACTTCATCGTGATGTGATGGACGAAACTCTTGTGCGTAAGGAATTTTTCCAATTTACCGATAGTCTTTCTGGTTGGATAATAAGAAAACCGGGTGTGGTGAATGCTCCAGTGGTGCTAAATGTGGTAGATACCCAAAACCAATGGAAACGAGATATTTCATACGAACTTGCTGAGCAAGGATTTGTAGTGGCAATGGTGACTGCTCATGGTAATATTGGCTATGGCGAATATTTCAAGAAATCTGTTCATGGAAATGTTTTTAAAGTGCCTGCTCTAGACTATATTGCTGCAGCAAAAGGTCTTGTAAAATCTGGTGTAGCAGACCCTAAAAAGATATTTATGATGGGCAACCGCATGGCAGGTGGAGTGGTGCTTTATGCATTAATGCAAGAAAAAACTCCTTTTGCGGGTGGTATTGTGATTTCTCCTGTTACAGACCTTGTAAATTACAACAAGGCTGTGGTGGAACGCTATATGAAACAACACGGTGCTACTGCAGGTTATAGAACAAACTCTGCTATTGGCAATGCAAAAAATATTAAAGGAAAACTTCTTATTGTTCACTCTATGAACGATGGTGTAAACTCTGTAGACAACACCAATCGCCTGATTGAAGAACTTGTAGATGCTGGGGTGCAGTTTGAAATGCAACTTTATCCAAACAAGGATGAAAGTTTTACTGCATCGCTTCTACAACCACACCTATATAATAGAATACTTAACTTTTTAAAGAATAATATAAAATAAAAAATATGAAACCTACATTATTTGTGATGGCGGCTGGAATGGGAAGCCGTTATGGTGGCTTAAAACAAATGGACGGACTTGGTCCAAATGGTGAAACTATTATCGACTATTCTATTTATGATGCTATCAGAGTAGGATTTGGTAAAGTAGTATTCGTAATACGTAGAGACTTTGCTAAAGACTTCCAAGATATTGTAGTATCAAAATTTCAAGATAAAATTCAAGTAGAACTTGTTTATCAAGATATTGATAACCTTCCAGAAGGCTTCACTCCAAATCCAGACCGCGTGAAACCTTGGGGTACAAACCACGCAGTGCTTATGGGTCGTGGTGTGGTAAACGAACCATTTGCTGTGATTAATGGCGACGACTTCTATGGTTATGAGTCTTTTAAAGTGCTTTGCGAAGAACTTGTTTCTATGGAAGGTAAAAAAGGTGAATACTGCATGGTTGGTTTCCCTGTGAAAAATACACTTTCAAACAGTGGTACTGTATCTCGTGGTGTGTGTGAAAAAGATGAAAATGGCTATCTTACTTCTATCGAAGAACATACAAAACTAGAAGAAGTAAACGGAGTAATCGTAAATCACAACGAAGATGGCACAGAAAAGAAAGTGTCTGCAAATACTCCTGTGTCTATGAATATGTGGGGCTTCACTCCTGAATATTTCGACTATTCATACGAAGCATTCAAAGATTTCCTAAAAGTAAACGAAAAAGAACTTAAAGCAGAATTTTATATTCCTACAATGGTTGATACCTTGATCAACGATGGTAGAGCTAAAGTGAAAGTGCTAGACACCACAGCAAAATGGTTTGGCGTGACTTACATCGAGGATAAACCAAATGTGCTGCTTCAGATAAATGATTTGATTTCGAAAGGTGTATATCCAAGTAAACTTTGGTAAGACTGATTTTAAAGGGTGATTTTGTCGCCTTGCTTGCCCCATATTAGAACCCTCGTTAGAGGGTTTTTCTTTTTTGTAGGCAGGTGTCAGAGGGCGTGGTCCCTGAGCTTGTCGAAGGGTAGCCCGGCGACGCCTGTGTAAATGTTCCCCATCAAGGGCACCCCGTAGGGGTGCAACCGAGCGGAGCGAGTTATAAATTAATTTCTAAGATTCTTGTGCGAGGTAGTGGTGCAAGATTCACATCTTTCCCTTGCAATGCAGTTTTTGCTGCGCACATTACGGTGTCGGGGGTGTTGTTGTTTTGACTTAGGTGGCAAAAGAAAATGTTTTTCCAATGTGGTTGGAAATTTTCTGCCAAAAATTTCATTGTTACATGGTTGGCAAGGTGTCCGCAACCACCCAAGATGCGTTGTTTTAGAGAATAATGATATCTGCCGTTTATGAGCATCTGTTCATCATAGTTTGCCTCAATTACCACATGGTCTGCCGCACAAATGTATTGTTTCGCAATGTCATTTATGCCTCCAAGGTCGGTGGCAATGGTGATTTTTTCTCCCTTAAACTCTATAAAATATCCTACGCATTGACTAGAGTCGTGCTCTACCTCAAATGGAGTGATTTTAAAATCTTTTATTACGGTTTCTTCGCCTATTTTGATAGGTCTTTTGCTTTGATATAGCTTTTCAGTGATTTTATAGCATTTGTTTATCCCTTTAAGAATGTCTTCTGTAGAATACACAGGGATATTGTGCACTTCGCCCAATGTGCCTACGCTTTTTATATGGTCAAAGTGGTCGTGGGTGATGAATATGCCAAAAACTTGGCTCAAATCATAACCAACTTCCTTAAGGTATTTTTTTGTTTTTCTAGAACTAAGTCCTGCGTCAATTAGTATGCCGTAGTTTTCATCACCAATGAAATAACAATTGCCACTACTTCCGCTCCCGAAACTGATAAATCTCATGTGTTTTTATTTTGGATTGCAAATTTAACAAAATGATATGAATTTATAAACAATTTTAAATATTATGCTTTAAAAACTTGTTATTTAAAAATTCTTTCTTTAATTTTACAATTGTTTTAAAAATCTAAAACGTTTGAAATAACCTAAAAATCAATAATAAACCTATTTATTAACCTAAAAATTAAAGCTTATGAAAAAGTTATTTACTTTGTTAATGACACTTTGGCTAGCCATAGGGTCATTGTTTGCAGTAGATTTTAAAGGAGGGGAGGTTTTGTATCTTACTCCTTGCGACAACTGGATAACTAATGCCAAAAACAATGGTGGAGGTAAACCAGGACGTTATGCAGCTTATTTCTTTGGGAATGGCGATAAATGGATAGCAATGACAGCTGTTGCTGGTGAAACAGAACTTTACCAAGTAACTGCTCCTGCTGGTTTTAAACAAGTTATTTTCTGTGCCATGAATCCAACTTCCACTGGTCTTTCGTGGAACGATAAATGGAATCAAACAAATGATTTGTCTTATGATGGTAAAAACAACCATTATACGGTAAAAAAAGGTACATGGGATAAAGGTGGTGGAACATGGAGTTATTATTGTACAGCACCTACTATAACTATAGTTTCTACTCCTGAGTTTCCTGCAACTACTGTAGATGAGACTTCTACAAGCAATGCAAAATATACATTAGAATGTTCAGAAGATAAACCTGAAATATCTATTGATAATGATGCTTTTACGGCTGTTGATGCAGATGGTACTATTACCATTACTTTTGCCCCAACCGAGGCTAAAGAATATACAGCTACGTTGACTATTGCAGTAGGCGAAGAAAAAGAAACGATAGAACTTGCTGCCACTGGTTTAGCAAAAGATGTGGTGAAAGATCCTGAAGTGTTGAATTTAACCGCTCCTGCATTTACAGCAATCGTTGAAGGCAATACCACTACAGCTGTTGCAACTTATGAACTACTAAATGCAGATGAAGCTGAAGCCAAAGTAGAAGGTGAAGGTTTTGAAATTACCGAGCAAGAAGTAGGTAAAGTAACCATTCAATTTGCTCCTACCAAAGCAGGTGAATACGCAGGTACTTTGTTGGTTCTTGTAGCTGGTGAGACTCTTAAAGAAGTTGCATTTACAGCAACAGCAAAACCATCTCCATATTATGCTATTCGTGGCAGTATGACAGATTGGTCTGATAAAAATGATATCAAACTAATCGCAAACGATGATAAAAGCGAATACTCTATCAAAGAATTTGAAATCGCTTCAGGTGATGAATTTAAAGTAGTATATGTAGACGAAGAAAATGTTACTACATGGTATGGTGTATCTTCTGTTGAAAAGAATCCTGAATTAGGAAATAATATTGGTTCTGATAACATTGTGTTACCTGCTGGTAAATACGACATTTATTACAAAGTGAAAGAAAGTAAAATCTGGATTCAAAAATACGTAGCTCCAGAAGAACCAAAACCATCACTAACAGTTTCTACAGAAGAAGTTGTATTTGAAGAAGTAGAATTATTAGGTGAAGAACCTATTGTTCTATCAGAAATTATCACTTATACAATTGAAAATTCAGAAGATACTCCTGTTATTGCATTAGAAAGTGAAGTATTCACTGCTGTTGATGATGCAGAAACAGGTACAATCACTATAGCTTTTAAACCAAAAGAAGAAGGTGAATACACTGCAAATTTAACTATTACTTTAGGTGAAATAGTTAAAACAGTTGCAATCTCAGGTTCAGCTAAAGCTGCTGAAATTGTAGAACCAGAAGAACCAAAAATCAATATTATCGTATCTGACTTTGAACGCAATACAGCAGAAGTAGGTGATGAAACTGATGCTGCTATCGTTTATAGCTTAGAAAATATTGAATCTGCAGAAGTTGAAATCGAAGGTGAATATGTAACTTTCGAGCAAACAGAAGTAGACGAAGGCTTTATGATTGCCGTATTCTTCAGACCTGAAGAAGTAGGTGAATTCCCAGGAAAATTAACTATCACAGCAGGTGAAGTTTCAAAAGTAATTGAATTTACATTCATTGCAGTAGAACCAACAGAACCAGACAACACTATTACATTTACAGTACAAGTTCCAGAAGGAACAAAAGAATGTTGGATTGCAGGTACACCTGGATGGGCATTTATCCAAATGGAAGAAGTAGAAGATGAAGAAAATCTATTTACTATAACTGTAGAAAATACAGTTCTAGATGGAGCACAATGGAAATATGCATCTGGTGAAGGTTGGAAATATGCTGAAGTTATTGAAGGAAATGGTAATAGAACCGAAGCTGAAGACCCTTATGATGTAGTAACTGCTTGGCAAAAACTTTATGACCCAGATTTCGAGCCAATTGAACCATATTATGCAATTCGTGGTCTAAATGGTGACTCTGAATGGAAAGGAACTGGTGATATTAAATTGGAAGAAAGTGCCGATGGTTCTGAATGGTCTGCTTTAGGATTCACTGTAGCAGAAGGCGAAAGCTTCAAAGTAATCTATATTGATGAAAATGCTGATGTGTCTGGATATTACGCAGGTATTGAAGAAGGTTGTGACGTAGGTCAAACATTTGACAAAGATGGTAATGTAGTATTACCAGCAGGTACATACGATCTATACTTTAAATCTGTAAGTAAATTAATGTATATTGCTAAGAAAGATACTCCAACCGACGTAGAAGACGCTGCTGCTGAACTAATCTATGCAGTTGATGGTACTATCATTGCTCCTGCTCCATTTGCAATCATCGACCTATCTGGTAAAGATGTAACAAATGCTAATGGTTCACTACAAGGTACTTACATTGTAAAAACTCAAAATAGTACAGCTAAAATTTCAGTTAAATAATTGAAATAGCATACTATAAAATAAGAATTGCTCGGGTTTTATTACTCGAGCAATTTTTTTGTTTCGGTCACTGAGCAGGTTGCTGAGCCTGTCGAAGCATTGTCGAAGTGCCCGAAATGTTATTTGTGATACTTAATTAACCCTCCTAACGGATTTTGTTCAATTTTACAAATTTTGAAATTATATTTTACCGATAGGTCCTTTAAAATATCTGCAAAATAATAAGCAATAGACCCTGTGAAATTTACTGCGTATTTTTCTGTTGGATATTGTTTCACGTTTCTTACGATGAAACTTTCTAGCGCACCATAAACCATATTATACATTTCTGGCACAGCGATGTGTTTGGAAATAAATGGTCCAAATGAAGCTAAAAAGCGGTTTGGTAGGGGAGCACGATACACTTTTTCAATCACGTCCATCATATTGTAGCCGTATGTTTGCATAAAATCTTCTTTTACTGCCTCTGGCAATTGATTCTTAAAAATATTGCCCATTAGAAGTTTGCCAAGCACTGCGCCACTGCCTTCGTCGCCAAGAATAAAACCAAGTGCTGGCACATTCCAACTGATGTTGTCGTTTTCGTAAAGGCATGAGTTTGAGCCAGTTCCAAGAATGCACGCAATGCCACTCTGGTGTCCGCAAAGACCACGTGCTGCACCTAGTAGGTCTGATGCAATTTCTACTTTAATATCGCCAAAAACACTTTGAATTGCAGTTCTCACCACGTTTATTTTCTCTTCGTTGGCACAACCTGCACCGTAGAAATATACCTCGGTAATAGTTTCCGTAATGTTTGGCACCAACTGTGTGCGCAAGGTATTTTCTATTTGCGCGCTATCCATAAAAATAGGATTTATACCATCGGTTTTGATTACATTATTTGGATTTTCCACCACAGCCCACGCCGTTTTGGTAGAACCACTATCTGCTATAAGTTTCATAAGTGTTTTTTTGCTTGGATTATGGAGATTTTTATAAGAATACAAAATTACAAAAAAATCCTGATTGTACTATCACTTAACCCTTTATGATGTTTTCATCTAGATTCACTTGTAGTTTGTTTGATGAAAATTGTTGATTGTACTCCACAATTTCTATATAAAACTGTTGATTTTAATCAACAGTTTTGTTATATTTGATAATCCTAATTTGTCGTATGCGTTAGCAGAAGTTGAACTTAAATGTAATCCCCCTTTGGGTATTTGGTCTGTTGTATTACATAAAATCTTGAATTATGGCAAAACAAAACACTGCTTTGTTGTTGAGTCGATATATTTGGTTGATTGATACCATATCGTCGGCTGGATATATTACACGTGACGAGATAGATAGACGTTGGTCTCGTTCTGCGTTGAGCGAAGGAGAAAGTGAAATTCCTGAGCGTACTTTTCATCGTTATAAAGATGCGATACAAGAACTTTTTCAAATAGAAATTGCTTATAGCAAAACAAAGGGGTATTATATTGAAAATACTGATGATATACAGAAAAATGAGTTGCGTAAGTGGCTTGTAAGTACTTTTTCTGTCAATAATCTTATCAATGAGGGATTAAATTTGCGTAAACACATTGGTTTTGAACCAATTCCGTCGGGTCAACAATACCTTACTACCATATTGGAGGCTATCAGGGATAGGGTAAAACTGAGAGTGAAGCATCAAGGATTTTTTAAGGACGAACCACATTGTTTTACCATTGCGCCTTATTGCTTAAAGGTGTTTAAACAACGTTGGTATGTTTTGGCAACGTCGGAATATCCAGATGGAAGATTGTTGGTTTATGGTTTGGATAGGATTTTGGAAATAGAAAGAACAGATGATTCTTATACCATACCTGATGATTTTAGTGTTGATGAGTATTTTGGTTCTTATTATGGTGTGGCTGCACCTTTAGGGGCAAAACCAGAATTGGTGCGATTAAAAATTGATGCGTCTCAAGTAAAATATTTTCGTTCCTTACCTCTTCATTCTTCTCAAAAGGAAATAGAAACCACCGAAGAGTATTCTATCTTCGAATTTTTCTTAGTACCCACCTACGAATTAATTAAAGAAATCTTTGCCAATGGGCAACATATTGAAGTGCTTAGCCCGCAGTCACTTAGGAATGAAATCTTAGATAGACTAATGGGGATGTGTAATAAATATGGAGTTAGGTGAGAATTGTTTTGTGAGTAGACTTAACCAGGCTGTCAATTTGCAGTCTGGTTTTTTTGTTGTTTTTTAAGGCTGTCAATATTTGGCAGTCTTCTTGCTTATTATTGCAGTGGGAATATAAAAATAATATAAATGGGCTATTTAAAATTTGAAGAATTGCTTCTTACTGAAAAATTTCAGAATTCAGAGCATACATTACCTATACTACTAAGGGATAGTGAAATAGACGCTAATTCAATTGTATTGGATTTATGTAAATTACCACATTTAATGATTGCTGGAGAAGAAGATAAAAGAAAGACTATGCTTTTACATAATATTATTAAATCATTGATTTACAAAAGTAAACCTAGTGAGTTGCAATTGGTGTTAATTGATCCAAGTAAGAAAGAATTTAATGTTTATGCAGATGTAAAAAATGATTATATAAAAATATTGCCGTATATAGATTCACCTATTATATCGGATAAAAGGGATGTATTATTGGCAATGGATTTCTTATGCAAGGAAGCGGAACGTCGATTAGAAATATTAGAGAAATCCAATTCTTGTAATATTTATGAGTATAATGCAAAAAGCCTTGATGAGACTTTGCCTTATATGGTGGTAGTGATAGAAGAATTTGGTGATATGATAATGGCTTTAGGTGCTAAATTGGAAAGACCATTGGTAGAGATTGCTCAAGTTGGGGAACAAGTAGGATTACATTTAATTATAGCAACTCATTATTATACACCTTATGTTATTACGGGTAACTTGAAATATGCTATTCCTTCAAGAATTTCATTTAGGGTAAATTCAAAAACAAAGTTGCGAATTATACTAGATAAAATGGGTGCAGAGAAATTGGTAGGTTCCTCTTCTGCTATATTAGTAAATAATAATAAAACAATAGAGTTTTATACTACTTATATTGATTCTTTTGTAATAAATGTTTAATATATAATTAATGTGTACAGAGAGTCTAATAGAATTTTTATTATATTTGCTAAAAGTTGAAAATTTTGATGATATGAATGAGAATATTAAGTCAGTTAGTGATCTTTTAGGGTTAAGATATTTTATACCAAGTTATCAAAGGGGATATCGTTGGACTGAGCAACAAGTAGAGGACCTTTTGAATGATATTAAAGAATCTAAGGGTAAGTATTGTTTGCAACCATTAGTAGTATCAGAAATGAGTGATGAGAGGAAAAATGAATGTAGATTAGTAGATAGAAGTAAAACTTGGTATGAAATAATTGATGGTCAGCAAAGATTAACTACGATATTTATAATATGTAATTTATTATCAGCAGAAAAGAAGCAAATTGTGTATCAGACTCGCGAAGAAACAGGTAAGTATTTAATGACTTTTACAACTGAAAAACAAAATTTAGATATTTATTTCATGAATCAAGCAAAAAATCAAGTTGATGCTTGGTTTAAAGAAACTAAAACGGACCCCGTCGATTTCCTTAAAAGACTAAAAGAAGAATGTTTTGTTATTTGGTATGAAAGTAATAAGAAAGAATCTGCTTATGATGTTTTTAAACGTTTGAATTCTGGAAAAATCTCTTTAAGTAATGCAGAATTAGTCAAGGCTTTGTTGTTGAATATGCCAGAACCAACAGACGCATCGGCAAGAATTCAAGAACAAATGGCAGGTGAGTGGGATAGGATGGAACAAATTCTTCACGATGATGAATTTTGGTATTTTATCAATCCTGAACCAGAAAGCGAAAAGTATAGTTCAGCAAGGATGGATTTTATATTGGAACTAATATTAAGATGTGTAAAAAAGGATGATAGTGAAGACTATTTGTATAATGTTGATTATGAATTAAATAGAAATAATTATTTTATTTTCTCTAAATTCTTAAAACCAATAAATAGAGAAATCTCAAATTGGGAATTAATAAAAGACTACTTTAGAAAGATAAAAATGTGGTATGATAATAGAGAGCTTTATCACTACATTGGTTATTTAATGAATCTAAAAAACACAGGTAATAAACATGAATGTTTAAAAGAACTAATAAGTCTTTCGTTAAAAGATAAGAATGATTTTTTAGCGGAAATAAAAACAAAATGCATTGAGACCTTGTTTAATGGAAAAGATGAGTTAAATTTATATGATTATGAATATGGTAAACATAATGATATTATTCACAACGTATTATTGTTATTTAATTTAGCAACTATACAAAATCAGATTAGTGAGAAATCTCGTTATCCGTTTGACAAACATTTCAAAGCGGCAAAAAAGAAATGGTCTTTAGAACATATTCACGCCCAAAATGAAAAGAAGATTAATTGGGATGAAGACTCCTTTAAACGAATAAAAGAATATTTGAAAGATGTATCTGTTAAAGGGATAAATGAGTTAAATAAATCTCTAGAAAAGATTTCATGTAAAGATATTGATGATAATACCTATAATGCTATAATAGGAGCATTTATGGGAGAGGATATAATAATTTCAAATGATACTTTCTCTTCAAATTTTACAGCAGACCATCATTTAACTAATTTGGCTCTTTTACAAGGAGATAAAAATGCTGCATTTAATAATAAAATATATATCCAGAAAAGAGAAAAATTAGCCGAGTATGAGAATGTTGAAGGTGAGTCTATGTTTGTTCCAATATGTACGAGAAATGTATTCTTTAAGCATTATTCGCCATCTTCAACAAATTCATTCCTATGGGATCAGCAGTCAGGAGATGATTATCTAACAGCTATTACAAAAGTGTTGGCCTCTTATTTAGAGTTAGAAGTTTGTGAATCAAAAAAATTTACATTAAAAAGAAACTAAGTTATGAGTGTAATATCATTTTATAATCTAATAAAAAATTATCAAATCGAAATACCTGTAATTCAACGTGATTATGCACAGGGTAGGGATAATACTAAGGCAAGTGATGTTAGAAGATCAATTGTTAAAAGTATGATAAATTCTATTGACACAAATAATAAATTGTTTTTAGATTTTATATATGGTAGAGTAGAACCAAATGAAGATGCTCCGAAAAAGTTTATACCATTTGATGGTCAGCAACGTCTAACAACCTTATTTTTATTTCATAAGTACATATTTGAAAAATGTGATTTTAAGGAAGGTAAAAATGTCCTTAGAAAATTTACATATAAAACTAGAACATCTTCAAAAGAGTTTTGTGAAAAATTAATACAGGAAGTTATAATACCACAAGACTCAAAGTCATTGGTTGAGTATGTTAAAAATAAGTCGTGGTTTTATTCTGACTGGGAAAAAGATCCTACTATTGTAGGTATGTTAAGAATGTTGGAGGAAATTCATACACAGATGAGTGAATGTAATTTTGATCATTTTAAAGAAAAACTTATCAGTCATGAATCTACAGAATGTTCTATTACATTTGAACTTCTTGATATGGGAGAAAATAACTTGTCAGATGATACTTACATAAAGATGAATTCTCGTGGTAAAGTTCTCACAGCATTTGAAAATTTCAAAGCAAGTTTAGAAGAATACCTTAAAAAACATAATAAAGAATTAAGTAAAGAATTTGAAGATAAATTAGATGTGGTTTGGTTAGAACATTTTTGGGATATAAAAAATGATGAAGGGAAAAAAGAACTGCCAGACTCTGCGATGTTGAGTTTCTTTAATAGGCATATTAAAAATGTATGGAATTGTTATTATGAAAAAATGTCTAATGAGGAAAAAGAAGATAATAGTAAAATACATCATAGGATAGATGAAGAATTGATGTTGTATCCAAATAATGATAGTTTTATATCGTGGGATATTTATGAATTCATATTTGATAAATGCACATTGGATAAATGTATAAAACCAATATTTAAGATTCTCAATAAATTATGTAATGAAAAAATATTAGAACTTTGCCAACCAGTATGGGGAAAGGGAAATATAGAATGGGATTTGTATAATGGCGATATGAATAATAAAAACACAGAAACATATCCTTCTAGAGTTGCCTCTTATGCGTTGTTAAAGTATTTTGAAAAGACAGAAAGTACGAAGAAGTTAAAAGAATGGATGCGTGTGGTTTGGAATATCATAGAAAACTCTACTATAGATAGTATGCAAACATATCACTCTGCATTGAAATTAATAGAAAAACTTTCAGAAAAATGTGATGATATTTACGAAGGTTTAGCCAGTGATTTTGGTAAAGAGTTAAAAAATAAGTCAGATTATCATGCTTCTGAACAGGTAAAAGAGGAAATAGAGAAGATAGAAAGATTTAAGGAATCAGAAGAGTGGGAGAAGAAAATAATTGCAGCAGAACAATATGGATTTTTTAAAGGTTTAATCAGATTTTTATACATTAACGAAAACGATGTTGATTGGAATAATTTTGATATTAAGTGGAAAAATATAAAAGAATTAGTCCCTGAAGAAAAGGATAAAAGAGAAACAATTTTTAAATTGATACCATATTTATGTGATGATGATATTATGACTATTTTTAGTGATAGAAATTTATCTAATAGCGATGGTAATTTAAAAAAGTTATTTGCAGATTATCCAAAGAAGGTTCATAATTTTTTGATGCAAGATATGAAAAAAGAAGAGAATTTAAGTATGTTGCAAAAAGATATTATGGTATTGTGTAAGATTAAAAAATATGAGAATTATTGGATACATAAAAAATGGGTAAATGATTTAAATGTTTTGTCGAATTATTCAGTTAGAAAATGGGGACATTTTGAGAATGTTTCGTTCTTAATTGGTGGTGATAATGATAATAAAAATAAAAATAAAAGTAAAAGAGATATTCTTAATGAAGGGAAAGTTCTTTTACAAAGTTTGAATAAATGTATTACTTTTAATAATACAATACATAGTATAAATGGTCATGAAATTATTCAAGGTTTATACATAAATTTCAAATATAATATAGATGGTAAAATATATTATTTCCGTTGGCAAACTAATGGATGGGTTGATATGTACAATCGAGATTGGAATGAGATTTTATGGAATGAGGGAAATTATTTACATTCTGAGTATTCTACCGAGAATGGTGATTATAAATTTAATGATGCTGATGGTCTTATTCAAGAATTGAATAGATGTATTAGTGAATATAAATAACTTTCAGTCTGACCATATTTTGTTACAGGTCTGTATTTTCTTTGTATGTGAAATTAAGAAAAGTGTAAACAAATTTTAATGCATGTCTTATTTATGAACCAACTAGATGTAACTGGTATTGTAAGTTCATACGAAAAGAATGTTGGTAGAGAGTTGTTAGTTAGCGAGACTTGATTAGAAGATATATTAGTAATTTAGTAAAGTTTGTTTGAGGCTGTCGTAATTTAGCAGTATGTTGTTCTATTTTTGTAATATTTAAAAATATAAGTTATGCCAAAAATGATTTCTTATGGCAATGAAATGATTCGCATCAATTCTGCCAAAAATGCAATTGAATATTCTACAAACGCAGGTCGCACATGGATAACGCGATATGGAGGTTCTTCAAATGGTGAATATATAGATTTACTTCCTTATGCCAACGAACTGATTGCCATAACAAGTAAAGGTATTTATTATTCATCAAACCAAGGAAGAAGTTGGGTCGCTCGTTATACAAGTTCTTCATGTGGAACCTTTTTATCCTTGATGGATGGTGGTAAGGAACTATTAGCAGAAACTTCAAAAGGACTTTATTACTCAACAAATTCAGGTAGATCATGGGTGAAACGTAGATAAATGACCTGTACCAATGTTTGCATAGACTGTCAATTTATTTGGCAGTCTTTTTTGTTTATGCTTGCCGCAATTTGGCAGTAAGATGTAGTTTATTTGTGGTGAACATTTAAACTACATTTTTTTTATGAGAATTATTGAATTAGTACAGCACAATTTATTCCCAAACGAAGGGTATGCAATTTTTTTTATTTTTTGCTTTCTTTAAGACGTTTGAAATATTATTAAAATAAACTAATTAAAAATAACAATTTAATTTTTATAGTTATGGCAAAATATGAGATTGTAGATGGTGTAGGGATAATTCCAAACGGTGTAACAGCGATAGGAGACTATGCCTTTTTTGATTGTACCTCTCTAACAAGTGTTGAAATCCCTTCTAGTGTAACCGAGATAGGAAACTCAGCCTTTGAGGGTTGTAGCTCTCTAACAAGTATTGTTGTAGAAGAAGGTAATAGTGTTTATGATTCTAGGGAGGGTTGTAATGCAATTATAGAAACAGCAACTAACAAACTGATAAGAGGATGTAATTCAACAATTATTCCTTCTAGTGTAACTGAGATAGGTAGGAGTGCCTTTTATGGTTGTACCTCTCTAGCAAGTATTGAAATTCCTTCTAGTGTAACAAAGATAGAATACGGTGCCTTTGATGGTTGTACCTCTCTAACAAGTATAGTTGTAAAGGAAGGTAATAGTGTTTTTGATTCAAGAGAAGGT
>JAXJWL010000149.1:0-12848 GCA_036308065.1 Paludibacteraceae bacterium | reverse complement strand
TAAAGCAGATTACACCTTAATTATATAAGCGAATAATTGTTGCAATAAGATAGAACAACTTTTCATTAAAAAATCTTAATAATTCGCCTTCGGCAAACGCAAAACCAAGCCGATTTTCCACTTCTCGCTCGTAAAGTCCTCACAGTTGCGAATTTACATTTTTTTTCATATATTAGCATTCTGAAAAGTCCCCTAAAGTGAGGGATGCGCCCAATTATTTGTGTATCAAATAGTTGTGTGTTATTTTGATGTATTTTTGAAGATGGGGAATATTGTGATTTTTCCATTGCAACGCATTGTTTTCATAGAAGAAAGTAGTGTATATAGATTATTTAACATTATTTAACTATGCTAATACTATGCCCTGTAATCACCTAAAAACTGTTCAAATTTAACGGCCGTTTATTTTGAACAATACAACTGAAAATAAACAAATTAATAATATCGATATTTATGAAAAATTTTACAAACAATTTTAAACAATTTACCTCGCGCCTAAGCGCAAGGTGGCTTATCGTAAATCTAATGCTACTTCTAGGCATTGGAGAAGCATTAGGGGCTGTTACTTATACCTCAGATGACGTATTATTCTTTAATATGAAAGGCGAAAGTTGGTGGATAGAGAATAGCGGGAATGGAAACTTTGCCTATTTCTTCAATAATTCAACTAACAAGAATGCATGGTCTGCACATGCAGTAAAATATTCTGGCGATGTATATTATGTTAAGGTCCCTGCTGGTGAATGGACTCATGTAATATTAACACGCAATAGTGTTTCTTCTGGTCCAAGTTGGGATAATGTATATAATCATAATACAAATGATGAAAATAAGACAGGTGATATAGAACTAAAATCTGATAAAAACTATATATCCGATTTCGCAAAATTGTCTACTTCGGTAACTTGGTCTACACAAAAACCAACCTCAAACTCAAGTCTTTCTGCAAGTAGCACGAATGTCAAAACAGGAGAATATGTAACACTTACACCAAGTTTAACATCCAATACGACTTACAATGAAATTAAAAGTACAACTTATAGTATCAGCCCTAGTTCAGGTGCTAGTATAAGTGGTAATAAATTTACCGCTACAGCGGCAGGTACATATACTATTACAGCAACAATAACTTATAATCCAAGAGGTTATTCAAGTCTTACAAGTACAGTACAACCAACAGTTCAAATTACTGTAACTTCATCTTGTACTCCACCAATTTTAACTCTTTCAAAACCATCTGCCGATGCTAACAAAGGTGATGACGTAAACCTAACTACTTTGTCAGGAGCAACTGCAAGTAGTGGTACAGTAGAATGGTATACTACAGAAAATTCCACTACTGCTACATCTGCAAGTGTAACTGTCTCTGAAACAAAAACATATTACGCAAGAGCTGTAGGGGATTGTAAATCAGATGCAAAATCTTTCAAAATTAATGCAAAATGTACAAAAGACTTTTATCTTGTAGGTGCTTCTGCTGATATTTTTGGTAGTGTGTGGACGCCAGCACAAACGGCAAATAAAATGAATTGTGACTTAAATACATTAACCAAAACATATACTAATATAACAGTAGCCGCAAATACCACAGTAGAATATAAATATACAGGTGCAAATGAATGGGATGATGCTGAATATCCAACAAGCGGAAACACTTCTTTCACAATTCCAACTGCCGGAAAATATAATATTACATTTACTGCGCAAACCGATGGTTCAACAATAACAGGAACGCCAAAAGTAGAATGGGAACTTGCATGTAATGATTTACCTAATGATGCTTATTCTATTAAAGAGGTAAATAAAACTGCAGAATGGACAGGTAGCAACATAACTCCAATTATTACCAAAAGTAATAATAACTATCCAAATCCAACTGTAACTTATAATGGAAAACCTGCATTGCCAAAGGATGTTGGTTTATATACTGTAAAGGCAACAGTAAGTGGGGATGCTATATATTGTGACGAGGAATTCGATTTAGGGACCTTTACTATCACTTGTCCTACTTTAACAGCACCTACAGTAAGTGTAGATCAACACATTGTAAAATGTGGAACTGATGTTACTCAAAAAGGTAAAATTACTATATCAGGTCTAGTTACTGGAAATACATATACTTATAAAGTAGGAGATAATGGAACTGCGCAATCTCTTACTTTTACTGGTACATCTGCTACACTAAGTAATTTAGAAACTGGTGGAAAATATATTGTGACAGCTTCAAATGGCTGCGACACAAAAAGTGCTAATGAAACAGTTAATGTAACTACTAATACCAAAGCTACACTTAATTGGAGCGCTATGCCAGTTGGAAGAGATTTCTTGATTATAGGTGAGAGCCTAACGGCAACAGTAACAGATCCAAACGGCACAGTAGAATACGAGAGTGGTAATACTAATGTAATTGCGGTTGAAGGCGAAAAATTAGTAGCAATAGCAACTGGCACTGCAACTGTTACTGCTAAACATGTTACAGCAGGAACTGGTTATTGTTCTGCTGCTAATATAACTAAGCAAAATGTTCCTGTTAAATACTTCAACGTAGCAGGTACAGCAAACCTGTGTGGGGATGCTTGGAATACAACCGCAAACCCTATGACATATAATAATGGCGTATGGTCTAAAACCTTTGAAGCAAAACCTGCAGCAGAATACCAATTCAAAGTAACTAAAGAATTTTGGCCACAAATCGCCGAAACACCTATAGTAGATAATAGTAATGCAGATCTTGAATGTACTGTAAAAAGAATTACTAATAGTAAAGGTGAAACATACGATAACATCTTCTTCACAACTCCTACCAAAGGTAATATCACAATTAAATATACAGAAGCAAAAGGTGCTTACGTAGAGTTTGAACCAATCTGTCTTGAAGATATAGATATAGAAGCAGTTACTGCAGATAAAGACCAATACAACTACAACGAAACAGCAAAATTGTCTATTGCTGATGCTACTATAGATGCTGCGTATGGTTCTGTGTATTCTATTTCATATCAATGGCAAGAAAAGAACGGTGACGAACACACAGACATTCAAGGTGCTACAGGAAAAACATACCAAGCTGAGAACCTAGAAGCTGGGAATCATACATATAGAGTAGCTGTTACTTACTCATATACTGGTTTTGATAAAACTTGTACAGGTACTAAATATAGTGAAGACAAAACTATTGAAGTAATTTGTCCTGCACCTGATAAACCTACTGTTGAAGTAATAAGCCATACAACAAATTGTAAAGAAAGCACAACAAAAGGTAAGGTGTGGATTACTAACTATGATTCAGAATGTGAATATTATATTGGTAATAATATAAGTACATCAGCTGTTTCTGTGGAAGATGGAAAAGCATATATATACTTTGAATTAACATCAAGTGATAGTTACACTATTAGAGCAAAAAGAAAATGCGGTAGTAGTACTAAATCAGAGTTTTCAGATTCCTCAGATGCCTTTACTGTAAATTACACAGATAATACACCTAGTGTTAAAGTTTCAATTTTAGGAGACAACTCTATTTGTGCAGGCGAAACTACTACCTTAACAGCAAATATATCTGATCTTAAAGGAACAATCAAATCATATTCATGGAGTCCAGAAGGTGGCATTATAAGTGAAAACACATACACAACACCGGCTTTAAATGAAACAAAATCATTTATAGTTAGATTAGAAGTTGTAAATGAAGGTTGTGAAAAAACATTTACTGCTACTGCATATCCTGTTACCGTTAACCCAATTCCAACAGTAACTTATATTCTACCTAATGTAGCTATATGTAAAGGAGAGGCAATTAACGACGATTTAAATTTCCTTGCCCTACCAGTGGTTACAAATGGTGTTGCTGTTTGGTACGACTCAGAAACTGGTGGTAATATAATCACTAAAGCAAGCCTTGAAAAGCCTGGAACATATTGGGTGGCAGCAGAAAACGCAGAAACAGGCTGTAAAAGTCCTAAAAGAGAAAAATTCACTACTGTTATAAACGAACTTCCTAAATATCCAGAATTAGGTGAAACTTCTGCTTCTGTTTGTCAAGACAATGCAGTTGTAGATTTAGGAAAATTGGCCAAAGTAGATGCTGTTGTATGGTATCAAAACGATGAAGAAGTCGAAAAACCAGACCAAGTATCTATTGCTACTGCAGGTGAGTTTAAATATCTAGCAAAAGCAGTTGATCCTAATACTGGTTGTGTGTCAGCAGAAGGAGTTGAATTTCCACTTACAGTAAATCCTCTTCCTACTATCACTCTTACTGCAGATAACGAGACTGTGAGTGTGAGCGAAACTGTTACGCTTAGCGTAAGTGGCAGTGATTTCACTGAACTTAAATGGTCTGCTACCGATGGTACAAAATCATACACAGTTACCCCTGGTGTAAATAATACTGCAACAATCACAACTGATGAGAATGCACTTATCACTGTTACTGTGGTGGCTAAATCTGATGCTGGTTGCGAAACTTCTGCTTCTATCGACCTAACATTTGGTAGTGAGGATTGTAGAGTATCAAATGCTGATTATATCGAAATCTTATGCCGTAGAACAAACGATAAAGAATCAGCTACTGCAGATCGTGATATGCATTGTTATGCATGGATTACAGGAACTACAGGTACACTATTAGGTGGGTGGCCTGGTGTAAAAACAGAAAATGTCGACTTTGAATATAAAGGAAAGAAATATGCAGTTTGGCATATCAAATCAGACGCTGAAGTTTCTATTATATTTAACAATAATAATGATGATCAAAAAACAGGTGACATTCCTGGACATGTAAAAGGTTATAGATACGTATATACATTATCATCAGATTACAAAACTGCAACTCTTTATGAAGAACCTAGCCTAATAAATATGCCAGAAGTAAGAACTATTAGTGTTACTTCTGAAAGACAAGCAAATGGTGACCTAAAAGTTTATATGAGTGGAAAAATCTTGAAAAAAGGTTGTGCTGTTATAAAATCATACGGTTTCCAATACAAAAAAGATAATGGAGATTATACTGGTACTGCAGGTATTGTAGAAAATACAGACAAAAATGCAGGATTTGTATTTACTGCTGAAACTACACTTACAAAAGGTAATTATGGTGAATACACATTCCGTGCTCGCTTAATTAACGAAAATAGTACCAAAGTATATGGCGAAGAATTCAAAATATACTTCTACGAGTCTGATGTATTCATTGAAGCTGTTGGTGGTGATAAACAGGTAACAAATAAATCAGGCGTTTATTACGACTTCGTTGGCTTATATGTGAAGAATGTAACAGTGCCAGCAGGAGTGTCTATCTCTAGATACAAATGGTTTAAAGGTGACGTTGAATACAATGCTGGCAATGCTACTGTAGCAGACCGTGGTGTTAGTTCAAGCAGCAACAATATTCGTCCAAACGAAGCTGGTACATATACTTGCGAAGTAACCCTTTCAAATGGTGATATTCTTGAATCTAATGAAATAGAAGTAAGTGCAACTAACACATATAGCGAAGTAGTTACAAGTGAAAATAGAAATTTACCTGTAATTTCTGTTCGCACAAACGAAGCTTTCCCTACGTGTGAAACAGCGGGTACAACTGGTGCTTATCCTTCTACTAATATTGAAGGTTGGAAAGAAAAACGCTCAGTAGATGTTAAGATATTTAATGCAGATGGTACACTTTACTACGACCGCAAAGCACGTATGAACTACCGCGGTTCTTCTTCATTAAACTTTAAGAAGAAATCTTATGCATTCTGTCCTGGTGAAGAAAATTGCGGACAAGAAAAAGACAAAACACCAGATTATGTAACAACAACTAAAATGAACCTATTTGGTCTTTCTGATGGTGCAAAAGACAAAGATTGGGTACTTTATGCTGCGGCTGCAGACCCTACACTAATGCGTAACCGCATAGTGTTCGACACTTACGCAGACATGACAGGTAAATGGGGCGTAGATTCTAAATACGTAGAATTGGTAATTGACGGTGTATACCAAGGTGTTTATGTACTTATGGATAAGATTACCAATAATGAAAAACGTGTAGACATTACGGACCCTAATGGTTTCATTGTTAAGTTTGATAAAACCGACATAGCAGACCGTGAAGCAGACTTGTTAGATGCTGGTCAAGAAGTTGGTGATGAAAAAACATTCCTAACTAAAAGAACTGGTAGAGTTGGTATTCAAACATATCATACATTCGTAGACCAACTATTTGAAATAGAATATCCAGAAAAGAAAAAAGTAGTGAAAAATGGCGGAGATTGGTCTACAACACTAAGTGCAATTAAACAAAAATTTGAAGAATTTGAAACAGCCCTAGCAGATGGCGACTACATTAAAGTACGTTCATTAATAGACTATGAATCTTGGGCGGACTGGTTCATTATTAATGAGTTTACCAAAAATGTAGATGCTTATCGTGCAAGCTGTGTATTTGTTTACAATGGTAATAAGATAGAAGCACAACCACTTTGGGACCAAGAATTAAGTTTCAACAATGCTGCTGGTGCAAACATTGGCAAAAAAGGTGCTGATAAAACTACTGGTCTATTAATTGAAAACAATGGTGTTTACACAGACTGCTTCCCTGCTCCTTTCTGGTTTACAGGTAGAACATCAAACTTTAATACATGTGGCACAGACGGAGGTGAAAGTACAGAAGGTAGTAAGATAGAAAACTATCTATTAAAAGATGAATGTTTTGTAGCTACAATTAAAGAACGTTGGAAAGAACATACTAAAGAAGATGGTGCTTTACACAAAAAACAACTAACAGATAAACTGGCTTTACTTGTAAAAGAATTGGGGGCTGCAAAAGATCGTGAAATAACAAAATGGCCTTCAAACCACAGAGTAGCAGATGCATGTGATGGACCTGGCACTGGTTATAACGACGTTACATTTAAAGACTCTCAAGATGCTCTTGAAGCATGGATTGATCAAGACTTAGTAGAAATTTCTAGCGAAAGCGAATCTGCAAGCCGTGCTTCTAACCTTAACTATTTAATAGAAAATATGGAAGGTGAGCCTCTTCGTTTCGACCTTACACTTAATCCTGCTAGTGGTGTAACAACACCATGGATTCCAATTACTGTCACTGTAGAAGTGCCAGACGGCTATGAATACACATATGATGATAGCGCTATAAAAGCACACGAAGGTGTAATTATTAAGAGTTCTACAGATAAACACTCTTATACTTTCCCTCGCCCAGAAAACTGGGAGACAGGAAATCAAGGAGAAGGAAATGAAATAGAACCATTGTTTTATGAGGTAAATGTTTCATTGAATATAGAAACTACAGAAACTGCTTCTTGTGGTGAAAGTAAATTTGAAACATCTAAAACAGCTATTATTTCCCTACAAGATGAGGGTGATGACCTATGTAATTATGCTGATTAATAGTAAGAACCTTAGTAAGAATAAAATAAAAAATACACAATATGAAAAGATTTTATAACAATACATTAATGAGTGGGGCTTTCAGTAAAGCCCTACGAGTTGTAGCCTTACTTTGCGTTCTTTTGGGCGTAAGTACAAGTGCGTGGGCTAAAAAGTATTACATTGATGCAAGTTGTATTGATGGCGTATATAAAGTGAACTGGTTGCAAGATAAGGATTCTAAATCAATTCTTAATAATGCATCTTTGAGCCAAACAGATATTTATTCTTTTGAAACAAGTTATAATCCATATAAAATAGAGATTCAATATCAACAAAGCAGCTGGGAAAATAGAAAAATTGAAGGTTTAAATATCGGTAGCCACAACTGTTTTGTTTTCAAAGTAGAGAATGGTAATCTCACATATACAGTTAAAACATACAATGCAGGCGATGCATTAACATGTTCTTCTTCTGGAGGCGGTGCCGCTGCTTGTACACCTTCTACTACTATTACAGAAGCTGTATATGACGCATCTACAGGTAAAGTTACATTAAAAGGTAATTTTACAACATGTGGAACTAAATGGCATGGTTTCCAATGGCGTAAGGTTGGTTCTGATTGGTGTCCGCAAAATGACCCTAAAGATTATAGCGGCTATATCTCATCTAATACAGATAAAGACGGAGAAGAAACAGCAGAATTTACTGCTACAAAAGGAGTAAACTACGAATTTAGGACATACATTGTTACTGACCCTGAGCCATGGATATATTCTACTACTCCTACATATGTATCTACCACATCTTCTTCATCAGGATGTATAACAGTTTATCTAAAAACTAATGAAAATTGGAGAGCAGATAATGCTCGTTTTGCTGCATACTTCTGGAAAAGTAGTAATACTAATATTAATGAATGGATTGATATGAAGTTTGCTAATGAATGCGGTGAAGGTATTTATTATTGTACTGTACCAGATGGTAAGGATAAAGTTATCTTCTGTCGTATGAATCCAGGAACTACAGCTAATAATTGGGATAATAAATGGAATCAATCAGGTGACTTAACAGTGCCTACTGACGATAACACACAATGGACATTCCCAGAAACTATATATGATGGTTATACAGGTTCTTGGTCTGCTTCTGAATGTGACCAAACGGACTGCCAAGAAATTACTCCTGATATTCCAGATGTTACATACAACTCAGAAGTTCTCTTGACATACGACCCTGTGTATAATGAAGAAACTAAAGAAGCAAAAGTGTATGCATACTTTAAAATAAATCCAGGCGTAGATGAGTGTACCAATATCTCACAATATGGTTTTGCTTATTGCCAAGGATATGGTTGCCGTCCAGAAGAATTAGTAAATGGTAATCATATCGTAGTAGGCACATCAGACCTTTCTCGTGGTGAAGAATTTAACGCTACATTAACAGGACTTCTTGACAATGCCGTATATGGATATAGAGGGTATATAGCAAATGGGGATAATATCATTTTCTCTGATGAAACTAGATATTTCTCTACTGGTGGCTGTATTCCTATTCCAGGTGGTGGCGACACTATTAGAGTGACGGTTGATGGACTTAAATATCCAAGCAACCATGCTGATGAATGCAAACTAATTTTTGGAAATTTCCAAACTGCTATCGATGCATTAAAGAAAAATACCGAATATTGCGTAAATGGTAACCTACGTCAACCAGTTGTAATATCTGTAGCACAAAAAGACGAAAATGGTTCTTATAGTGGTAAAGACCAAACAGTATCTGGTGGTAATAATGGTGCTTCACAAACTCTTACAGTAAATGTTATCTCAGGTTTTAATAAAGGTGGTATTGGTTATGATGAAAAGAATGTTTTAATAGTAAGAGCAAATAATGGTGACAAACCTAGATTAGAACACTTACTTATCCGTTCTTCTAGAAATATTATCATTGAAGGTATAAACATTATATCTAATCCTGCAGACAATGGTAAAACCAAAGATACTGCACTAGAAATTGACGATGGAAACTCTTCTAACTGGGAAGGAGGTACATGTACTCTACCTAATGCCAATATCACAGTAAGAAACTGTATGATAGGTTCAAATGGTTTTACAGGTATGCACGTGAATGGTGTTGGAAATCTTGTTTTTGAAAATAATGTATTTAATCTAAGTTATAGTCTTGAAGGTATCGAAGACGCGGATGCAAAAAATAATATCATTGGTTGGGGTGCATCTGTAAAATTCCTAGAATGTAAAGATATTAAGTTTGTAAGAAACAACTTATGGGGTGCTCATAATACAACCTTATGGCTACAACAAATAGAAAATGCATTGTTCTATAACAATGTGTTATGGAACAACAATACTATTGCAGGTAATACTCGTGCTATTAGAATTTACAAGCAATATAATGGTAATAATCAAATAACACCAAACCACATAGCATTCTTGTATAATACATTCTATGTAAAAGATGGTAGTACAACAAAAGATCAGACATTTGACTTCATAAGCTCAGAATGTGCAAAATCAGATCAATGTCATGATATAGGAAGTGTAACATTCTTATACAACAACTGTTATTCATACGACCCAGATTTAGGAAAGAAAAGTGGTTCATGGCAGTCTAAATTCAATGGTACAAATCATTTTTGCCCTAATAACTTCTGGAGTAAATATGACTTTGATAATAATAACAAAACTTCAGTATTTGAGTTAGAAAGCTGTGATGATGCAGAATTTATAAATGTAAGTAATTACTTATGCGAAACCTCAATTGCAGGTCCTGCTTCACTAGTTGTAAAACAACCAGAAGATGCTGCTGATGCTGGGCTTAAAACTGCTTTACCAGTAAGTCTTGACCAAGTTAAAGGATATTGTAACTTACAAAATATAACGGAAGCAGACATTAAAGCAGACCGTTATAGAAATGATATTCGTAAGGGTAACAAGTGGACATACGGTGCTTATGAAGCTACTAGTTCAAATGCCGTAAACACCATTTATTGGGTTGGTGGATATAGTTCTGACTGGGACTATCGTGCAAACTGGTCGTGGATAAATAGCGATGGTGTTGCTCAACAATTATCTTGCGTGGATAACCTAAATGAAAATCTAAAAATAGTTATCCCTAGAAGATATTCTAATAGCGGATATCCAGTTAGTACAACAGGAAAATATTTTTATCCTAAAATTCCAGATAATTTCTCTTCAGATGCTCGTCAAAGTGCTACAATTGATGAAGAAAAAGACCTTCCATCTGGTATCCCAGCAAGCGAGCAAGTATCTGCAGGTCGTGGCTATGTAGAACCAACTAGATATGCAAAAGATATTGAATTGGAATATGGTGCAGCAATTACTGGGGTAGAATACCTTGCTAAAGAAGGTGAAGATATTCGTTATGAACATGCTGCAGTTGGTTTTGAGGCTCCACGTGACCAATGGATTCTTGTTGGTACAGTGATAAAACCTAAGGATGAGGAAAAGCCAGGTGAATATCGTAATATTATATCAGGTGATTATTTCGTTCCTGGACAATTGCCTCATGTATATATGCATCAGGTATCTATAGAAGATAATGTGGCTAAGTGGGACGAAACATTCTCTTCATTAAAAGTGGAAGTCCCTGTCACTTCTATTTTCGCTATTAGAATTCCTGATGAGTATGGACCATATAAGCTTCCTGCTGAATTTTATAATAGCTGGTATGGTGGAAACTATGATCCTAAAGAATCTATTAAGTATGACAATTTTGTAGGAAAATTTGTTAATGAATCTTCACTACCAAGTTATACAGTAAAACCTGGACCAAATATGCTTAATAATTCATATCCATGTTGTATAGATCCAGATAAGATTCCAGAAGAAGTTGGAACTGTGTTATGTTATGACTATGCTGCAAACTCATTCAAATCTCCAAAAGGATTTGAAAGAAAAGAAGTGCTTATTAACCCACAACATGGCTTCATCTTCATCCCTGCTACAGGTGTAGATAAATTTGAAGTAACTAACGATATGTTTGTAGGAGCAGATACAAGGTCACGTTCTGCTGAATCTGAATTGCCTACATTATCATTGAACCTATACAATGCTAATACCTTGATAGATAATAGTAATGTAGTACTTCGTATAGATGAAATGTTAGGTGATGAAGAATCAATAGCTAATACTCCAAAAGTATTTGCTACAAATGCAGGAACCCCTGAATTATACATTATATCTAACGATAAGATGTACACTACATTTGATGCTTCTTCGTCTTCTCAATTAATTCCATTAGGTGTAAGACTTAAAAAAGATATGAACATTATGTTCAAAAAAATATACTCTAATGATATAGATAAAGCAATTCTTGTAGATACTTATACAGATAAAGAGTATAACTTACTAGAAAGATCTTATACAACAGAGGTATTAGTCTCTGGAGATATTGAAGGTAGATTCTATTTAAACTTAGGTATTTCAGAAAACAATGAAGATAATGACGATACCACTGATGACAATGTAAGTACAGAGGTAGAAGAAAATTCAGCAGAAAAAGCTATCAATATTTTTGTTGACGAAGATAATAACATTCGTGTCATAACAAATGGTGTAGAACTTAAAAATATCTATGTAAGTGATATGACTGGTCGTATGATGAGTTATAGTGTAAAAGGCTATGCCGCTTCATTGAACTTGCCAGTTGCAAAAGGAACTTACCTAGTTCATGTTATAGCAGAGAATGTTACACGTAGTGAGAAAGTTATTTTGAATTAAAGAAAAAAAACATAATAAAGATGAAAAAACAAATTTTATTAGTTTTAATGATGTTTGGCTCATTGAGCTTGTTCGCTGTAACATTACCTACTTCATCTTATACTGGTTTTGCTGCAAGTGATTCTTATAATGAAAGTTATACATTAGGAATAGGAACATCATTTCGTAACACAGCAGTTTTAGGAACATATGAAGCTGGAACTTGTACTGGTGACAATTATGATAAAAACAATTTACAACAATACGATGATTGTAATAAGTGCTGTTTACTTAAAATACAAGAATGTGCTCGTTCTGGACGTTCACAATCTGAATGTGAGAGCGAAAACTTATCATGTAAGAATGATTGTAATGGGGTATCTCTTCCTCTAGGGAGTAGTTTACTTCTTCTTCCTTTCATTGCCATTTACGCAGTGATAAGAAAGCGCAAAGAAGCGGTTATGGCATAAACTTTTTATCTGATTCCATAATAAAAGTTTAACATAAGTACAATTAATTATTCTAAACCTCACACTGCCCTGCCGGAAATGAGATTCTGTTCTCTCACCGTCTGGGCAGTGGTGTGTTTATAAGGGAGAGTGGAAGTTAGTGCAGTACTATGCGTGGCGGATTGTGTAACCAATATTTCGGGATAAGAATTTAGTCACTGAAATATAATAGTTGTTTATTTTCTGAAAATAGGTTATTTGTAACCCACCGACGAACTACCCGTTG
>JAXJWL010000148.1:0-61529 GCA_036308065.1 Paludibacteraceae bacterium | reverse complement strand
TCTACCTTATTTTAGGTGGTTATAGCGTTGGGGTTCCACCTCTTCCCATTCCGAACAGAGAAGTTAAGCCCAATTGCGCCGATGGTACTGCATATTGTGGGAGAGTAGGTAGCTGCCGTTTTTCAGAGAAGCTTGCAACAAACAGTTGCAGGCTTCTTTTTTTGTGTATATTTTAGATTCTTTTGCTTTTGCGGACAAATAGTTTATAATTTTTATATCTATTGTGTATAATGTTTTAAGTATTAAATGTTAATTTTGCTACGTTAATTTAAAGTTATAATTATGGATAAAGGAAAATTATATTCTGGCCTTGCAATAATGGTAGGCCTAATAGTTTTTGGAATTATGATTCCAGTAAGTGTAAATCTTTGTATGTCTTATACAAGGACAGTAGATGTAAAAGGTTTGTGCGAACGTGAGGTAAAAGCAGACAAGGTAATTTGGCCTATCTCTTTCAAGATAATGGGTGATGACTTACAAAACGTATATAACCAAATAGATCAAAAAAATAAGGTGATAACTACTTTCTTAAAGGAGGGTGGTATTCCTGAAAGCGAAATTTCTATAGCATCACCAAAAATCTCTGATAAGTTTGCTAACGAGTATGGTAACAATGACCGTTTGTATCGTTATGTAACTACAAATGTTATTACTGTTTGTACAGACAAGGTTGATACAGTCCTTGCTCTTATGGGAAGACAATCTCAACTTATTAAACAGGGTGTAACTCTTTCTTCTGACAATTGGGAAAACCCAATAGAATTTAAGTTTGAAGGTCTTAATGAACTTAAGCCAGAGATGGTAGAAGAGGCAACAATAAATGCTCGTCAAACAGCTGAGAAGTTTGCTGAAGATTCAGACAGCAAGTTAGGTAAGATTAAACGTGCTAGTCAAGGCTCTTTTAGTATTGGAAATCGTGATTCAAATACTCCACACATCAAACGAGTAAGAGTAGTCTCTTCTATTACTTATTATTTGAGCGAGTAATAATATTGTTTGATTCATTTTTTTACTGCAACGTAAAAAAGCCACAGTTCTAATTAGAGCCGTGGCTTTCGTCGTTAAAATAAAATATTTACTTTCTACCTTTAAAATTGTCCATTCCATGGAAGATTCCTACAACTTCACCAAAGATGAAGTCGAATAGGAAGGTAGGTAGCAGACCTTGGCATAATCTTATGAAGTGGAATCCAAATGGAATTCCTTTGAAATTTTTGTTTTTTTCTATTGCTCTGATGATTTTCTTTGCTGTTGGTTCTGGTTTTAGGATAGGGAAGAAGCGTGATTTCACGCCGTCGAACATGCCTGTGTTGATGTAATAAGGTGCTAGAGTGCTAAAGTGTACTTTGCTCTTCATTTGTTTTAGTTCTAGACGCACAGAGTCTGACCAACCAACAACAGCCCATTTACTTGCTGCGTAAACAGACATTCTAGGGTTTGAAATCATACCTGCGGCAGACGCGATATTACATACGTGACCAAAGTTTTTCTTTATCATTTCTGGTAGGAATGCTCTTGCTACTAGCATAGGTGCTGTGGCGTTGATGTTCATGGTACGTGTAATGTCTGCAACGCCTTGCTCGTCGAAGGTTTTGTTGTTTGCAACAATGCCTGCGCAGTTGATAACAATGTCGATGCATCCGCAGTTGTTTTTTGCTGTGCTTGCAGCTTCTTCTACTGCAGTAGGGTTTGAAACATCTACTTTTTGAGTGTAAACTTGGCCTTTTGAGTTTAATTCTGCTTTTGTATTTGCCATGTTTTCCTCGTTGATATCCCAAATAGTAAGGCTTTTTGCTCCTTTTTCTAGGACGATGCGTCCCATGATTCTACCAATGCCTGAACCACCACCGGTGATAAGTACATTGCTACCTTTAATTTTAGTCATAGTTCTTTATGTTTTAATTTTTCTTGTGAAGTTATTATGAGTTGGGAATCAGTAGTTAGGAGTAATTTATTATGAGTGAGAAGTTAGTCGTTAGGGGTTGAAAAAGGCGCCTTCGGCAAAACCCCTTCCTCCTAACTACTCACTCATAATTTCTTGTTCGCTCCTCACTTATCCTTGCTTACTTATGTTTCAACTTATAACTTCTTTATTTTATTGTTGTGATTGTTAGGGTGAAAATCACTGCGCAAAATTAGTAAATATGTGCAATATAGATACAATTATATGCACAAAAGTGTAGTTTATGTGCAAAAAATGTGCTAAAATTTGAATTTTTTCGTGTTTTTGTAATAGTTTTGTAATATAATTTGTTGTAAAATGTTTGGAAGATATTGTGTAAAGGTAGTATCTTTGCAATGTCTTTTTAAGAAAGGTGTTTCTTGAGAGGCAATGCACCAACGAAAATTTGTTCGTAACGGGGCTGACTGGCTTTGACAGCGAGCAGAACTAAGGTGTAAGCATGCAGAGCGTTGGAAGGGGGCTCTATAATCTGAACTTTCGAAAATATAACTGGCGAAAATACTTACGCTCTTGCTGCTTAATCGAAGTATAGTAGATTAGCTTTATCCTTTCACAAGGTGATTGGACAAGACATCTCCCATTGGCCGCTGTTCTGAGGCAGGATGAAACGGAGGTGCTACAATATCGGAACTCGTACCTTTATGCTTCGATGGAGGTATTAAACTTTAGAAGATAAGCTCGTAATTGGTGGCTCTGGTCTTGTTGCGGGACGAAAATGAAGGCAGAGATAAGCATGTAGAAAGCACGTTATTTCTTCGTTTGGACGAGGGTTCAATCCCCTCCAGCTCCACAAAAAAATAGGCATCATTCGATGCCTATTTTTTTGTACCGGGGTAGTAAAACAAAAGAGGTATCATATTCAAATGATACCTCTTTTTCTTATGCAGAGATTCAGTTTTTATTTCGCAACTGCTACGGAACGGACCTCGCGGATGACGGTGATTTTCACTTGTCCTGGGTAGGTCATTTCGTCTTGGATTCTTTGTGCAATTTGACCAGATAGTAGTTCTGTTTCTTTGTCGCCAATCTTGTCTGCACCTACGATAACGCGAAGTTCGCGACCAGCTTGGATTGCGTAGGTCTTTTGTACTCCAGGATAGCTCATTGCTAGGTTTTCTAGGTCGTTTAAGCGTTTGATATATGCTTCTACGATTTCTCTACGAGCACCTGGACGTGCGCCTGAAATAGCGTCACATGCTTGAACTACAGGGGCAATCATACTTTGCATTTCTACTTCGTCGTGGTGTGAACCAATAGCATTGCAGATATCTGGTTTTTCGCCACAACGTTGCGCTATCTTCATACCTAATAGTGCGTGTGGTAGTTCTGGCTCCTCATCTGCAACTTTGCCTATGTCGTGAAGCAGACCTGCGCGGCGTGCTTTTTTAGGATTTAGTCCTAGTTCAGATGCCATTACTGCACATAGGTTTGCAGTCTCGCGTGCGTGTTGTAATAGGTTTTGACCGTATGATGAACGATATTTCATTTTACCAACAAGGCGCACAAGTTCTGGGTGAAGACCGTGAATACCTAAGTCGATAGTGGTGCGTTTACCTATGTCAACAATTTCTTCTTCAATTTGTTTGGTAACTTTAGTTACAACTTCTTCGATACGAGCAGGGTGAATACGTCCATCTTGAACCAATTGGTGTAGTGAAAGACGTGCAATCTCACGACGAACAGGGTCGAATGCTGAAAGAACGATAGCCTCTGGTGTATCGTCTACAACAATTTCCACACCTGTGGCAGCTTCTAGTGCTCTAATGTTACGACCTTCACGACCAATAATTCTACCTTTAATTTCGTCTGACTCGATGTGGAATACAGTTACTGCATTTTCAATTGCTGTTTCACTTGCTACACGTTGAATGCTGTTGATAATTACTTTTTTAGCTTCTTTGTTTGCATTCATGCGAGCTTCTTCCATGATTTCGTTGGTGTACTGCATAGCAGCAGTTTTCGCTTCGTCTTTTAAAGACTCAATCATGGTGTTTTTTGCTTCTTCTGCAGATAGTCCTGCGATTGTTTCTAGTTTTTCAATGGCTTTAGCGTGAAGTTTGTCTAGTTCTTGGTCTTTCTTCTCAGCCAATTCCAATTGATTTTCGAGATTTGTTTTAAGTGTTTCTAGTTCACCTTCTTTTTTAATAATCTTTTCTTCTTGTGCCACAAGAAGTTTTTCTTTTTGATTTAGTTTAGCTTCTTGTGATTGAAGTTTAGAGTTTCTAGAGTTTACTTGCTTGTCGTACTCGCTTTTTAGTTGGTTATATTTTTCTTTAACCTCCAGAAGTTTAGCTTTCTTAATAGCTTCCCCCTCTGCCTTCGCTGTGTCGATTATACTATTACCGAGTGACTTTTGCACTAGCAGTAGGACTATTACCGCTATGATGCCGCCCACGATAAAAGTAAGTATATAAAATAAAAATTCCATAGTATATAAATAATTTTAAAATAAAAAATGCAACTCTTATTTGTCATGTCTTTTGACAAATATAGAATTGCAAATATATAAAACGTACACTAAGTAGGGTATATTATTCCTTGTTGGTGTATTGCTCTATTAAGTTGCCCAAATCTGTTAGACTCTCTGATATGTCGTTAGACTGGTCTCTTTCGTACAATAGATTTACTGCAAAGTGCAACAATGTCATGCCAGAAAGTTTATTAAAGTCTTTAACAGATGAGTATTTAGAACAATATTTGGTGTGAATTTTATTAATTTCTCTTTCAGCTCTTCTATAGTAAGCTTCTTCACTCCTTTCGATGTATAATTTAAAATCTGTGCCTAGAATATTTAGCTTTATTTGAAGTTTATCATTATTCATGGCTATTGTCATCTATTTTTTCAATACATCTATCTATCGTTTTCATCATAGTAGTCAACTTTGCTTTTGCTCTTGCCACATCTTTATTTGATAATGAAATGAGTGCTTGTGCTATTTGCAAGTTGTCGTACTTGTTTTGCAATTCTACATTTTCTGCGTATGAAAGTTTTATTTCCTTTCTTAATTCTTCCTTCTCTGCCTCTAACAATGCTATTTTAGCATCTTTTTCTTGTAGTAGTCGCACTAGCGCTTCTACTTTTTTGGTGAACTGTTTTAGGGAAGTATTATTCTCCACAGAATGACAATTTTGTAAAATCTATACAAATTTATAAAATAAAAATTTTAATGCAAACTTTTGCATAAAAAAAAAGAGAAAATCAAACGATTTTCTCTTTTTTAAGCCAACTGATATGGTATTATTATTGTTTTTTGTCTTTGATACGAGCTTTTTTACCAGTAAGTGAACGTAGGTAATAAAGTTTCGCACGACGTACTTTACCAATTTTGTTTACTTCTACTTTTTCGATGAATGGAGAATCGAATGGGAAAATTCTTTCTACACCAACGTTTTCTGATACTTTACGTACAGTAAATCTTTTTTTGTTTCCGTGACCTACGATTTTGATAACTACACCACGATATTGTTGGATACGTTCTTTGTTACCTTCAATAATTTTGTAAGAGATAGTTACTGTGTCACCACTTTTGAAAGCTGGCATTTCTTTACCAGTTGCGAATGCAGCTTCAGCAATTTTTAATAAATCCATTTTAAATATTTATTTTTTTGGTTTGACATTACGCAATATAACAAGTTCCAAACATTGCCTTGACAGAGATTGCGCCAAAACGAGTGCAAAGATAATGCTTTTTTTTAATATTCAGCTATTTAACTTGCATTAAATTTAAAATTTTGTCTTTGAATGTGGTGTTTTCAAATATTCCACTAAAGTTTTCTGCACCTGTGCCATAGCTATAAACTGGTACCATAGCGCCTGTGTGGTTGCCTGTAGTGTATTTGTACTCTTTTTCTTCGCCTACAATGGTAGTGCCACCTGTTTCGTGATCGGCTGTGACAATAACAAGTGTGCCTGGGTTTGCGTCAGCATAGTCCAGGCAAAGACCGATTACTTTGTTGATGTCTTGCATTTCTGCTAGCATATAGTCTGCTTGATTGTTGTGACCTGCCCAGTCTATTTGAGAACCCTCTATCATAATGAAGAAGCCTTTCTCATTTTTTTCTAATAGTCTGATTGCTTCTGCGGTGCCAAGGGTGATTTCGTTGCCACGCTCAAGTGCGTTTGGCATATCTTCTGTGGCTAAAACGCATGCAACTTTCCCATTTTCTTGTTTTTGAAGGTCACCAATGTTGTTAACATATTTGTAACCAGCTTTTTCAAGTGATTCTACGCTTAGAAGTTTGTTGCCACCTGCTACAAAAACGTCTGGACCATTTGCATAAAGGTCTGCAAGGATTTCTGCGTCCATATTTCTGTTTGGTTGGTGTGCGTAGTAAGAAGCAGGTGTGGCGTGATTGATACGGCAACTTGCTACTATACCTGTGCTAAATCCTTTTTCTTTAAGAATGCTTAGAATAGAGTTTACAGGGATAGAGTCCGCATTCATACCTAGCATACCGTTTTGTGTTTTCACTCCGCATGCAAGTGCTGTGCCGCCTGCTGCTGAGTCTGTTACTTTGTGACTTGCAGAGTATGTTTTTGAAAGGCCGATATAATTGGCGCGTTCAAAATGGTTTGGAGAGTCTAGTTTGCACATTTGGTTTAGTCCCATACCGTCGCCTATAATGAAGATAACTTGCTTGATAGGCTCGTTGGCATAAGACGAAATGCTCAATGCCAAAACTGATAAGATAATAAGTAATTGTTTCATGGTGTGTCTTTAAACTTGTTTAGTTCTTTTCTTATTTCTTCTAATGAAGTTCTTATGGATAATAGTTCGTCTATAAGAGTGACGCTGTCGTATTTTTTGCTTTTATTTTTTACGAGTTGTGCTTTCACTCCTTTTAGGGTCATACCTTTTGTAACACTATAATAATGAATCTGTTTTATGAGTTCAATATCTTTTTTAGTGTATTTTCGTGTGCCTTTCTCGTTGGTGTCTGGTTTTAGAGTAGGGAACTCTTTTTCCCAAAAACGAAGTGTAGATGCATTTATATTAAACATTTCTGCCACTTCTGTGATGGAATAATAATATTTCTCTTTCTCTTGGCTCATTAGTCAAATGTTTTTGAGCTGTTTGAAGAAATACGCACCATATTGTCGTATTCTTCTGGTGAAAGGTCTTGGAAATAATAGTTTTGAGGGTTTTGATGTTTGCCCTTGTATCTTACTTCGTAGTGTAGGTGAGGACCTGTAGATTTGCCTGTGTTGCCTACAAATGCGATTACGTCGCCACGTTTTACTTTTAGGCCTTTTCTAAGTCCTTTTTGGAATTTGTGGCAGTGTGCATATAGGGTAACATAACCATATCCATGATTGATTACTACGCAGTTGCCGTAGCCTGTTTTGTCCCAAGATATTTTTTCGATGACACCGTCGGCTGTGGCAAAAATTTCTGTGCCTGTTGGGGCAGAGAAGTCCATACCTTTGTGGAAACGTATTGTTTTGTAGATAGGGTCGATACGTCTTCCGTAGCCAGATGCGGTGCGCTTAAGGTCTTTATTTAGAATAGGTTGTATTGCAGGAATGTGTAGAAGTTTGTCTTCGCTTTGTTTTGCAAGTACTATCAACTCATCAAAGGAATTTGATTGAGTGTATAGCATTCTGTTTAGTTTGTCTATCTTTTTAGATGTGTTTTTAACTAGTGATGCAGTCTTGAAGTCGTCCCATTTGTCGTATCTAGCGGTAGCTGCATAGTTTCCAGTTCTAAGTAGATATGGAATAGAGTCTGCTTCTAACATTACACGATAGAAATTGTTGTCGCGTTCTTGGATAATATCCATAATTTCTAGAGCATGGTCTAGTTTTTTTGACAAAATTTCGTATTGTGTAGCAATTTCCTCATTTTCTTTTTGTAGTTTTTTTGCCGAAGGCGAAGGGAAAATGAAAATGAAGAGTAGGAAAAATGCAAAGCCCAACAATGCGCTGGTAAATATAAATCGAAGCACACCCTTAGTTCTGTACCAAAAGGTGTATTCAACCTTTTCATACTTAAGGGTTTTCTTGTTGAATTTATATTGTGGAGCGTTAGGCTTAAAGAAAGACATAGTATTTTTTTGATTTCTAACTGCAAATGTAAGAAATTTTGATAAAAATCAAAAATAATTAGGAATTAGGAATTAGGAATTAGGAGTTATTTTCTTATTTTTTTATTATTTTTGTGGGCGAATTTGAATTTATGAAAAGAATAGCAATTTTAGCATCGGGCTCGGGAAGCAATGCTGAGAATATTATTAAATATTTCTCTGCAAACAATGAAGTGGAAGTTCCATTTGTGATTTCTAATAGAAAAGAAGTGTATGTGCACGAAAGATGTAAGTATCTTGGAGTGCCTTCGTATGTGATTCCAAAGGCAGACTTTGAAAGTGGAGTAGCAACTAAGTTTCTATTGGATAATAAAATAGATTTGGTGGTATTGGCTGGTTTCTTGCTAAGAATACCTGATGATATGCTTGAGGCTTATCCAAACAAGGTGATTAATATTCACCCATCTTTGCTACCAAAATATGGTGGTAAAGGTATGTATGGTGACAATGTACACAAAGCAGTGGTGGAAAACAAGGAAACAGAGTCTGGTATTACAATTCACTTCTTGAATGACAGATTTGACGAGGGTGAGCACGTGGCTCAGTATAAATGTGAGGTGCTTCCTACTGATACGCCAGAGGATGTGGCAACAAAGGTGCATGCACTGGAATATGAATGGTATCCTAAAGTAATTGAAAATATACTATAAAAAAAGTGGTTTCTTGAGAGAAACCACTTTTTTTATGTTTGGTACAATCACCAAAATTATCTTCTTTTTGTTGGAGCTGCAGGTGCTTCTTCTATTACTACTCCTGCTAGTTCTGGGTCGATGATGATACGGCCGCAGTGCTCACAAACAATAATTTTCTTTCTTAAACGGATGTCTAGTTGGCGTTGAGCTGGGATTTTGTTGAAACAACCACCGCAAGCGTCACGTTGGATATAAACCACACCAAGACCATTCATTGCATTTTTACGGATACGTTTAAATGCTGCAAGAAGACGAGGCTCGATAACTGCTTCTAAAGTTTTAGCTTGTTCTCTAAGTTCTTCTTCTTCTTTTTTGGTGCTAACGATAATGCTATCTAACTCAGATTTTTTATCGTCTAAGTCTTTTGCTTTTTCTGCAAGAAGAGCATTAGCTTTGTCTTGTTCGTCTAGTTTATATTTGATACTTCCTTCAAACTCTCTGATTTTCTTTTCAAATGCTTTGATGTTTAGCTCTTCATAAGAAACTTCTCTGCTTAGGTGTTCGTATTCTAAGTTGTTGCGAACATTATCCATTTGTTCTTTGTAACGAGCCATATTTTCTTGAGAAACTCTGATAGATTCTTGAAGTTTGCCAATTTCTACAGTTAGAGTTTCGCAGTCTTTATTGAAGTTTTGGATACGAGTTTGTAAACCAACGATTTCGTCTTCTAGGTCTTGTACTTCACGAGGAAGTTCGCCACGTAAAATCTTGATTTTGTCTATTTGAGACATAATGCATTGTAAATCATATAGAGCTTTAAGTTTTTGCTCTACTGAAATTTCTTTTGTCTTTTCTGTCATATCGTTAGAAGTATTTTATTGGACTTTTATCTGTTTTTGCTAAATAGACGGCAAAGTTAGGAATTTTTTTTGAAAAAACTGAAAAAAATAAATCTTTTATAGCAATCTCTGTTTCAAAATGCCCTGCGTCTATGAGTAGGATGCCTTCTTGACTGCTGAAGAAGTCGTGGTGCTTTATGTCGCCACAAATATAAGCGTCTGCCTTGGCTTTTAAAGCGCTATTTATGAGTGATGCTCCACTACCTCCGCAAAAGGCTACTTTTTTTATAGGTTTCTCTTTGTTTAGACTGTATCTTACCTTGTCTTGGGCGAATGTTTCTTTTACAAGGGCGATAAAATCTATTGGATTCATGGCTTGTGTTAGTTCTCCAACAATGCCAAGACCAAAGTCTTTGTCTGCGTCTTTGCTCAAGAAGTCTACATTTTCCAACCCAAGTTTTTCTGCCATTTTGAAACTGATACCACTGCGAGATTTGTCTACAGGGGTGTGGCAACAATAAATGGCAATGTCGTTTTTAATGGCAAGACGCACGCAACGCTCTGTGTATGTGTCTTGTGAAATCTTTTTCAGACCATTAATAAAGAGTGGGTGGTGAGAGACGATGAAATTGCAGTTTTTTTCAATGGCTTCGTTGATGCTGTCTTCTGTGATGTCGAAACAGATGAGAATGCCTGTGGCTTCTGCGTTTTCATTGTCGATTAATAAACCAGAATTATCCCAAATCTCTTGCGAGAATTTGGGATATTCAGATTCTATTATATTAACTATTTCTCTAGTTGTCATTATTTTTTGAAAAGAACCATTGTAGAAGATGCAGGTACGTTTAGTACTGGTTGGTTCCAGTTGAAGATACCGTTAGGGTTTACTTCTTCGCCGTTGCAAGCAATGGTCCAGTTTTCTTGTGGGATATTTAATGAAATATTGTGTCTGTTGCCGTTGTGTACAACTAAAATTTTGCTCCAACTATCGCCAACTGCTGCACCGTCTAGTGTGTAAGCAACCACGCATTGTTGACCTGTGAAGATAAATCTTAGGTTGCGTTGTACGTCTTCTGTGTTGGTCATTCTAAATGCAGGGTGTGCCTTTTTCATTTGGATAAGACCTTTGTAGTAGTTGTACATGTCTAGATTGGTCTTTTTGAAGTTCCAATCTATTTGGTTGATGCTGTCTGGAGATTGGTATGAGTTGTGAACACCTTTTTTATTTCTCATTAGTTCTTCGCCAGCATAGATGAATGGTACACCTTGTGATAGGAATACAACACTTTGAGAAAGACGGTTGAATTTGCGTTTTTCTAGGTCTGTTGCTCCGTATGGAGAAGAATAATTGATTTTGTCAACTAGGCAAAGGTCGTCGTGACAAGATACGTAGTTGATTACTTGTGATGGACTTGATGCGTATGGGAAGTTTACGTATTTGATAAGTCCGTAGTGAATGCTATCGTGTTGAGTTGCAGCTACTACACTAAATTTGATAGTTTCGTCGTAGCCTTGGTAACCTGCTGCGAATGCTGGTTCTTTTGCGTTTGCCCAACTACCTTTTAGTGCGTCGCGGATGTCGTCGCTAAATACTGCGATGCCTGGCATTCTGTTTACGTGTTGTTTGATAGCACGTTCTTCGTATGGGAGTGGAGAGTCGCCTGCTGTCCAGCCTTCACCATAGATGAAGATGGTAGGGTCGATTTCGTCCATTGCTTTACGAATTTCGTTCATAGTAGTGATGTCGTGAATAGCCATAAGGTCGAAACGGAAACCGTCTACGTGGTATTCTTTTACCCAATATTTAAGAGATTCTACTATGTATTTGCGTACCATAGCACGTTCTGATGCTGTTTCGTTGCCACAACCAGAAGCGTTTGAATATGAACCATCTGGGTTTTGACGATAGTAATAATCTGGCACTGTGCGTGTGAATGGGTGATTTTCCCATGTAGCTGTGTGGTTGTAAACCACGTCCATAATTACTCTAATGCCGTTTTTGTGAAGAGATTGTACCATTTGTTTAAACTCTTTGATACGGCTGATAGGGTTGTATGGGTCTGTAGAGTAGCTACCTTCTGGTACATTGAAGTTTGCTGGATCGTAACCCCAGTTGTATACATTTTTTTCTAAAGTTGTTTCGTCGATAGACGCATAGTCGAATGATGGAAGTAGGTGAACGTGAGTAACGCCTAATTCTTTAAGGTGGTCGATACCAGTAGATTGACCGAAGTCGTTAACAGTACCTTCTTCGGTGAATGCTAGGAATTTACCTTTGTTTTTCATACCTGAGGTAGGAGAAACAGAGAAGTCGCGCACGTGCACTTCGTAAAGTGAAATCTCGTTGAAGTTGTTTAGAACTGGAGATTTGTCTTCTGCCCAACCTTCAGGGTTTGTTTCTGCCATGTCGATGATAGCGCCTCTCACGCCGTTTACACCAACAGCTTTTGCGTAAGCACCAACAGATTCTGCAAGCCAATTGCCTTCAAAAAGGATTTGGAATGTATAAAACTTGCCTTTTAGGTCTTCGTCGAAACTAGTTGCCCAAACACCTTTCCCTTCATAATCCATTTCTACAGTGCATAGTGGGTCGCCACCAAGACCTGTTTCGTAGATGTTTACTTTAACTTGTTCAGCCTCTGGAGACCAAAGTTTAAATGTGGTAAGTTCTGGGGTGTATGTGTATTCTAGGTCATTACCTTCATACACTGGGTATTCATTAAATGAATTGTATTTTTGTGGTTTTTCTGTACACGAAGACATAGCAAATAATAAAATAAAAAGTGCGGAAATTAATTTTTTAAACATAGTGTGATTGTTAATAAAATTTAGTATTTTGATTTTTCTATAAGGTAAATTTCTATTTCATAGGCAATACTTTGTTTCAACCTTGCAAAAATATTAAAAAAAAATATAAAATCCAACATAAAATCAAGGAATTAGGAATGAGGAATTAGGAATTAATGGTTTTATGTTATATCTTTGTAAAAGATAGTACTTGAAATTCATAAAAAAATAGATAATAATTATGGAAATTTATATCGTTTGGTTGATAACAGCATTGATATTGCTTATAGTAGAAATATTTACAGTGAGTTTCGGTGTTGTTTGTTTTTCTTTGGGTGCTGTGTTTGCCGCACTAGGTGCTTATTTGGGGCTGTCTGTGCTTTGGCAGTTGCTGATTTTTTCTGTTGTTTCATTTATAGCTTTTGTGTTTATTCGTCCTTTTGTAGTAAAATTTTTGCTTAAAAAGAAAGACGAAGTTTTGACAAATGCAGATGCAATAGTTGGGCGTCAAGCAATTGTAACAGAGGAAATTAATCCAGATAAAAACACTGGTCGTGTAAAAATTGATGGCGACGATTGGAAGGCTGAGGCTTCTGAGGTTATTGCCGTGGGCGAAAAAGTGGAAGTAATTAGCCGAGATAGTATTATTTTGAAAGTTAAATCATTAAAATAAAAAAAGTTATGGTAGAGTTTTTAATTGTATTGTTGGTACTAGTGGTGATTTATGTGTCACAAGGTATCAAGATTGTTTCTCAGTCTGAAACTATTATTATTGAACGTTTAGGAAAATATAATCGTACTCTGCAAGCGGGTATCAATATTATTCTTCCTATTGTGGAAAAACCAAAAGCTACTGCGGTGCGCATGCCAAATGGTTTTATCGGGCTTACAAAAAAGATTGATTTAAGAGAGCAAGTGATTGACTTTGACAAACAAAGTGTGATTACAAAAGACAACGTAATGACAGAGATTAATGCTCTGCTTTACTTCCAAATAGTAGACCCTGTGAAGAGTGTTTATGAGATTAAAAATTTGCCTTTGGCAATTGAAAAACTTACTCAAACTACACTTCGTAATGTGGTGGGTGAAATGGAACTTGACGAAACTCTTACTTCTCGTGATACTATTAATAGCAAGCTTCGTGCTGTGCTAGACGATGCTACAAACAAATGGGGTGTGAAGGTAAATCGTGTTGAACTTCAAGATATTACACCTCCAGAAAGCATTCGCTTTGCAATGGAAAAACAAATGCAAGCAGAACGTGACCGTCGTGCTGAAATCTTAAAAGCTGAAGGTGAAAAACAATCTGCTATCCTAAAATCTGAAGGTGAAAAATCTGCGGAAATAAATGCAGCTGAGGCTGAAAAACAAGCTAGCATCTTGAAAGCGCAAGGTCTTGCTGAGGCTCAAGTGCTTCAAGCAGAGGCAGAAGCAAAAGCAATTGCTCAAATTTCTGCTGCTGTGGCATCTAACAAAGGCGCAGACCCTGTGCAATATTTACTTGCTATTAAGTATATTGAAAGCTTAAAAGAAATGACCTCTGGCAAGGATAATAAAACAGTATACCTTCCTTATGAGGCAACTGGAGTGTTGGGGTCTTTAGGAAATATTAAAGAGCTATTTAATAAATAGTTAGTGTGTGGAGTTAGGAGTTGGCTTTTGGGACGTGTAGATGAGCATAGCGAATAATTAAGAGTTTTACGAACACACAAAATTTTATAAAACTGCACTTGATGTAATGTCAGGTGCAGTTTTCTTTATGTCTAATCATTAAAAACAAAGAGTATGCAAGAAAGTAATTCAATTATTATCACAATGTTTGAGGAACTGTTAGCAAGGAATAAGAGAAGAAAATGCACAAAAAATGGTCTATTTTCATTTATGGAAGATGTGATAGAACAACAAAAGACTTTAGGTAAGATACGCACTTCAGAAACATATACGGCTTCTCTTTATAGTTTTAAGCGTTTTAGGAAAAATAGAGATGTGTCATTGGACGAAATGGATGCAGATTTGATGGTGGCATACGAAGTTTATTTGAGAAACTGCGGAGTGAGTCTTAATACATCGTCGTTTTATATGCGCAATCTTAGGGCGGTTTATAATAGGGCAGTGGAAAAGGAACTTACTTTGCAACGATACCCGTTTAAGCATGTTTATACTGGAGTGGATAGGACAGTGAAACGAGCAGTGCCGCTCAAGGTGATAAAACAAATAAAGGAGTTGGACTTGTCGTTGAAACCTACCTTTTGTTTTGCTCGTGATATGTTTCTACTGAGTTTTTATACAAGGGGTATGTCTTTTGTTGATATGGCGTATTTACGAAAAAAGGATTTGCAAAATGGCGTGTTGTCGTATTGTAGGCGAAAAACTGGTCAAAAACTGTTTGTAAAGTGGGAAAAATGTATGCAAGAAATTGTTGATAAATATGATACCTCGCAGTCTATTTATTTGTTGCCTATTATAAAGCCATCTAATAAAACAGACGCGCGCACGCAATATCTTTATACCGCACACAATATCAATCGCTGTTTGAAGAAAATAGGTAAGCAACTTGGTTTGACTATACCACTTACTTTATACGTTGCCCGTCATGCTTGGGCGAGCATAGCAAAAAGTAAAAATGTTCCTCTGTCGGTGATAAGTGAGGGTATGGGGCACGACTCAGAAACAACTACGCGCATCTATCTAGCATCGTTGGACACCCTAGCAATTGACAAAGCAAATAATATGATTTTAAAGTCTCTATGAGAAAATTATCATTTCCGCTAGTTATACAAAAATAATCCGCTGAAGTAGTAGTAAAATGTAGTACTTCAGCGAATTATAATGATTTTATGCTTTAAATAAGTCTTCCAATAAAATTTGGTTCTGAACAATGTTACTATGAATGTTTGGTTTTATTCCAAAAGTAGTAATCATTGTGAGCATTAGCGATTTATTTGTATTAGAACTTTTAGCAAATGTATTTATTTTGTTATTGAGACTTGCTTCGTATTCTTTTGTTATTTCAAATTCGTCTTTAGCAAATTTAATTTCACATATATTGATTGTGTCATCTTTTCTGTCAATAAGCATATCAATTTGTGTTTTATTATTTTGCTCTTGGTTTCTCCACGCACATACTAATGCTTGGATGCCTGTGATACCTAAAGCATTCTTTATTTGGTTGATATGGTTTAGACACAACATTTCAAATGATAGTCCTGCCCATGTGTTGTGTAAAGGACTATTATATGATGAAGTCCAGAAGTGTTCATCATGATAGTGGTTTTGTTTTATGAAGTTGAAATAGAACAAAGTATAAAAATCTACTAGTTGGTAGATGGTATTGTTTTTTTGTCTAGTATTATTCAATGTGATTTTCTTTTCAAAAGGGCTATAGGCTCTTATAAAACCGCATTCTTCCAATTCTTCTAGAATTGTACTAAAAGCTCCGTTATCTTGCAATTTTGTTGTTTTTAGGATTTCTTGTCTAGTAAGTCCTTTGTTTTTAGTTGCTAGAGCTGTTACCACGTCAATGTGTGGTGCAGAGTTTTTAAATAATGCCTTATATAAATCATTAAATTCTTCTTTTAATGGTGCATTATTTGCAAAGAAAAGATAATCAATATTTTGTGAAACACTTTTAGACTTATCCATCATTGACATATAAAATGGTATGCCACCCAATGCCATATAACATTCTGCAATTTGTTTTCTTGTATAACCAAATCCAAATGTTTTAAAATATTCTTCGCTTTCCTTTAATGTAAATGGTTGAAGAACAAGGTGATGAGTAAGTCTATTGTGCAAACCTCCTTTGCTTTTAATTAGATTGTTAATCATCCATGAAGTAGCAGAACCGCATACAATAAGTTTAATATCGTTGCGTAGAACAGCCCAACTATTCCAAAAATTTTCTAATGCAGCAATGAAACCAGATTTAGGAGTGTCTAACCATGGTAACTCATCTATGAATATAATTTTTTTACCCTCTGGTAAACTCTCAATAAATTTTGAAAGTTCATAGAAGGCTAATATCCAATTTTTAGGCAAAATTAATCTATCTGAGCCAGAATATTTTTGCAAACTTATAGCAAAGTTTGTTAGTTGCTCAGATTTAGAGGCTTTGTAAACGCCTGTCATAAAGAATGTAAACTTTTCTTCAGCAGCATGACGAATAAGAAATGTTTTACCGACACGTCGTCTGCCGTAAACAGCAACAAATTCTGAACGTTCTGAATTAATATACTGTTGAAGTGACTTTAGTTCAACTTCTCTACCTATTAAACATTGTTTCATAGTAATTGTATTTTTTAGCAAATCTATAAAAATATTTTAATTTCCGCAACTTATTGCGAGATAATTAGCGGAAGTGCGTCAAAAAAGTAGTAGTTCCGCTGATTATGTAAAGATAATTAGCGGAAATATGCAAAAAACTATAGTTCCGCTAAGTATTGTAGGGTAATCTGCGGATGTAAAGAAAAATCCCGAGTTAAGTTCATTTTTTTGTATGAATTTAACTCTGGGATTCTTTATATCTCTTAGTAAGAGATGTTAACCAATTCGCCCTGTAATTCATAAAGACTTTGTTGCAATAGACGAAGTGCCTGCAATAGATGTTTATGCTAAAGAAGGTACTATATATTCAGAACTAGACTTTGAAATCTATAACCTAACAGGTATAAATGTAACACATCTAAATGGTTCGCTTGAAGGTATTTACATCGTGAAAACAGACGAAGGTAACAGACTAATTAGTGTATGGTAATTTAATTTATTTATTTAATTTATTTATAAACCCTTAAAAATTTTTATTATTATGAAAAAGATTGCTTTATTATTCGTATTTGCTGTAGCTATGGCTACTGCAGCGTTTGCTCAACCACGTGCAGTAGGTGTACGTATCGGTTATGGTGCTGGTGCTTCTTATCAACACAGCATGGGTGAAAACAACATGATTGAAGTGGAAGTTGGTCTTCCTGGTTTCAACGCTATTGAAGCTGCTGCTACTTATGATTGGATCAACCCAGGTGGTCTAGAATTCCCAGCAATAAGCAAAGGTAAATTAAACTGGTATGCTGGTGTAGGTGCTGGTGTAGGTTACGACTGGGGTAGATGGTGGTATTCAGCTTACGCATTTGGTGGTGTAGCTGGACGTATTGGTGTAGAATACATCTTTGATTTCCCACTACAACTTTCAGTAGACTGGCGCCCACTTATTGGTGTTGAAGGTAACAAATATGGTGTAGACTTCTATGCTGATGGTCTATATTCTGGTGCTATCGCTGTAGCTGCACGCTATACCTTCTAAAATCAGTTTTAAGCTAATATCTCGGCACCCCGAGATATTAGTTTTCACTAACAACAATCAAATACAAACAACATGAAAACAATAAAAAGAATTTTATTTCTAGTAGCAGTAGCTCTAGGTCTAGCTTCTTGTGGAAGCAACCACGTGGATGTGGCAGAAGAGTTTATCACCAATCTTAATACAGGTAACTACGATAAAGCAAAAGAATGCTGTACAGAAACTGCTAAACAATTTGTTGATATGGCAATTAGTTTCAAACACAAACCTGTTGAAAATTGGGAAACAAAAATTGTAAAAGACTCAGTTTCTGGAGATAGTGCTTGGGTTTGGTTTCTAAACGAAAAAGGTAGAGAAGAAAAACTTGACTTGACTAAGGTAGATGGTGAATGGCTTGTAGATGTCAGAAAATAATATTGTTTTGTTTATTATTCTTGGTGTCTTGTACTAAAGAAACACAAGTGCACCAAGTAATAATAGACCAACCAATAGAAAATGGCGACATCGTTTTACGCAGAGAAGATGGATTTGTTTCTTCACTATTTTCTTCGTACGCTTCAAAAGCAGGAGTCTTCTCGCATGTAGGAATAGTGGTGGTAGATTCTGTAGGTGAAATAAGTGTTCTTCATTGTGAAATGGAAGAAACAAAAGAACCAAGTTCTGTGCGCATCGAGTCAATAGAAAACTTTTTAGCTTTGGCAGATACTTTTGCTGTTTATCGGCTAGAATATCCGCTAGAGGTGAGAGATGAAGTTGTTAATAAGGCTATGGTGCGAAATGCTCGTGGAGCTCGTTTCGACTTTGATTTCAACAATAGCACAGATAGTTTGCTTTATTGTACAGAACTAATAGCAAAGTCCATAAATGATGCTTTAGGTGATAGCGTGATACAGCCTACCACAATATTTCTTGAAAAGCCTTGTTTCTCATTAGACGATTTAACCACACATTGTATACTCATAAAATAGAAATATCAAAGTTTTACTTTGAATCCTCAAGAATAGCAGAGGCTGTTCTTTATAAGTACTAATTTTTAAATGTTCAGCGGTTGACAGCATAAGTCAACCGCTTTTTTACTTGTCCTGTACTTGTCCTGTACTTGTCCTGTACTTGTTCGGTACTTGTTCGGTTGGCACTTTTTATTGTAGTGCTTTCCAGAGTGTGTCTTGTGGGGTGGGTGCTTCTACGTGGATGAGTTCTTTTGATACAGGGTGGATGAACTCTACGCTACGGGCGTGCAGGTTGATGCTGCCGTCGCGGTTTGAACGGTCGAATCCATATTTTAAATCACCCTTGATTGGGCAACCCATAGCTGCTAGTTGGCAGCGAATTTGGTGGTGACGACCTGTGATAAGGTTTACTTCAAGCAATGTATAGTTGTCTGATTTGCCTATCACTTTATAGTTTAACTCTGCTCGTTTTGAGTTTGGTTTTTCGGTAGGATAGGCGAATGATTTGTTTTGTTTTTCGTTGCGTACAAGGTAGTTAACCAATGTACCCTCGCTTTGTTTTGGAGGGTTTTTAACGATAGCCCAATAGGTTTTCTTTATTTCGTGGTTTTTAAGCATATTGTTTATGCGCTCAAGGGCTTTGCTGGTTTTTGCAAAGATAACCACGCCGCTTACAGGGCGGTCTAGTCGGTGTGTTAGACCACAAAATACGTTGCCTGGCTTATTGTATTTTTCCTTGATATAGGCACGCACGGTTTCTACTAGTGGGGTGTCGCCAGTTTTGTCGCCTTGGACAATTTCGCCACTAGATTTGTTTACAATGATAATATGATTGTCTTCGTATAAAACTTGCATAAAATACTCGCTGCGCTCGGAAGCACACCCTACGGGCGTGCCCTTAATTTTTTATGTTTTATACAGGCATCGCCGGGCGTTGCCCTCTGATACCTGCCTATTATTAAGATTCACACCCTAACGGGCGTGATAACTCCTAACTTCTAACTCCTAACTATCTTCCCTTTATTGCCTCATATATTAAAACGCCGGCGGCAACAGATACGTTTAGAGATTGGATGTTGCCGTTGATTGGAATGCTTACGTGTTCGTCGCAAAGTTCCATGATTTCAGGAGAGATACCAACGTCTTCTGCGCCCATTACAATGGCAATAGGACCGCTGTAATCTACTTCTGTATATGATTGAGTTGCTTTCTCTGAAGCAGCAAAGATGCGTAAACCGCATTCTTTTAGGTAGTTTACCATGGCTGCAAGGTTGTGTTCTCTACACACTGGAAGTGAAAGAAGGGCACCTGCAGAGGTTTTTATAGCGTCAGCGTTGATAGAAGCGCTGCCAAGTTGCGGAATCATAATTGCATCTACACCTGCGCATTCGCAAGTACGAGCAATTGCACCAAAGTTTCTCACGTCTGTTACACCGTCTAAAACTACGATGAATGGGCATTTCGCGTCTTCATATAGTTGAGGAATAAGGTGAGTGATGCGTTGGTATGCCACAGGAGAAATAAATGCGATTGCTCCTTGGTGGTTTTTGTTGGTGATGCGATCGATTTTTTCTACTGGAACACGCACCACAGGTATATTTCTGCCTTTTACGGCAGCAAAAAGTTCTTGTGAAAGTTCACTTTGAATGTCCTTTTTAAGTAGGATTTTGTCTATTTCGTGACCTGCTTCTATAGCTTCAATAATGGCACGAATACCAAAAATCATTTTGTTGCCTGGTTCTTTCCCTGCGTTGTTGTTTCCGCCACGATTGCCACGCTTAAAGTTGTTTTTTTTGAAATTGTCTTTGTACATAGTTTTATAATATAAGAGGCACCTTTTAAGCCAAGATGCCTCAGTTTGTTTTGTTATTATTCTTGTGTTCCGTTAAGGACTGCCATAATCTTTTCTTCCAATTCAGCTGCAAGTTCAGGATTATCTTGAATAATTCGTTTGCAAGCATCACGACCTTGTGCTAGTTTGCTGTCGCCGTAGCTAAACCAAGAACCACTTTTCTTGATAATGCCAGTTTCTACACCCATGTCGATGATTTCACCTGCTTTAGAAATACCTTCGCCAAACATAATGTCGAATTCTGCTTTGCGGAATGGAGGTGCTACTTTGTTTTTAACCACCTTCACACGAGTTTGGTTACCGATAACATCGTCACCTTCTTTAATTTGTGTAGCACGACGAATGTCCAAACGAATAGATGAATAGAACTTAAGTGCATTACCACCAGTGGTTGTTTCTGGGTTACCAAACATAACACCGATTTTTTCACGAAGTTGGTTGATGAAAATACAGCATGTGTTTGTTTTGTTGATGCTCGCAGTAAGTTTTCTTAAAGCTTGAGACATAAGGCGTGCTTGAAGACCTACACGGTTGTCGCCCATATCACCTTCTATTTCTGCTTTAGGAGTAAGCGCTGCTACAGAGTCGATTACGATAATGTCAATTGCAGAAGAACGAATAAGTTGGTCTGCGATTTCTAGTGCTTGTTCGCCGTCGTCTGGTTGAGAGATAAATAGGTTTTCTACATCTACACCAAGTTTTTCTGCATAGAAGCGGTCGAATGCGTGTTCGGCGTCGATAATAGCTGCGATGCCACCTGCTTTTTGTGCTTCTGCAATAGCGTGAATAGCTAGGGTAGTCTTACCAGAAGATTCTGGACCAAAGATTTCGATTACTCTACCACGTGGATAACCACCTACACCTAGAGCTGCGTTTAGACCAATAGAACCTGTAGGAATAACAGGTACGTCTACTACTTTGTTGTCACCAAGTTTCATGATGGTACCCTTGCCATGGTCTTTTTCGATCTTGTCGATAGCCATTTGTAGGGCTTTTAACTTTTCAGCATTGACTTGCTTTTTTTCTGTTTCTTTTTCTGCCATTTTGATTAATTTTTAATGATTAATAAAATAAGATGAATAAATCTCAATGAACGAACAAAGATAAGAAATATAAATGACAAAAAAAATAGAGGGTGCCCAAAAAATGAGCACCCTCTCAATATAGAATTGTATCTATTTATTAGTTGTTTTCTGGGCGTAGTTTACGAACTACTGCACCTGCTTGCCACATTTCGCTTTCGCGTAGAGCTGCAAGTTCTTTTTCTAGACCTTCGCGGTAGTCTGGTTTAGAGTTTGAGTCGATAGAGCGTTGAGCTTCTTCGCCAGATTTAACACTTGCATAAAGGTCTCTCATAACTGGTTTGATAGCATCGTGGAAAGGTCCCATCCAGTCTAGAGCACCACGTTGAGCTGTAGTAGAGCAGTTTGCATACATCCAGTCCATACCGTTTTCTGCGAATAGAGGCATTAGAGATTGGGTAAGTTCTTCTACAGTTTCGTTGAATGCTTCTGATGGTTCGTGACCATTTTCACGTAGAACTTCGTATTGAGCAAGAAGTAGACCTTGGATAGCACCCATTAATGAACCACGTTCACCTGTTAAGTCTGAGTAAACTTCTTTTTCAAATGTTGTTTCGAATAAGTAACCAGAACCTACACCGATACCTAGAGCTACTGTACGTTCCATTGCTTTACCTGTTGCATCTTGGAAGATAGCGTAAGAAGAGTTTAGACCTCTACCTTGTAGGAACATTCTACGAAGAGATGTACCTGAACCTTTAGGAGCGATAAGGATAACGTCAACGTCTGCTGGAGGAATGATACCTGTACGTTCTTTGTAAGTGATACCGAAACCGTGAGAGAAGTAAAGTGCTTTACCTGGAGTAAGGTTGCGTTTTACTACTGGCCATACTTCGATTTGAGCTGCGTCAGAAAGAAGGTATTGGATAATAGTACCACGTTGGCATGCTTCTTCTATATCAAATAGTGTTTCACCTGGAACCCAACCATCAGCGATAGCTTTTTCCCAAGTTTTGCCACCTTTACGTTGACCTACGATTACATTGAAACCATTGTCTCTTAGGTTTAATGATTGGCCTGGGCCTTGTACACCGTAACCGATAACGGCGATAGTTTCATTTTTTAGCACTTCGCGTGCTTTTTCTAATGGAAATTCTTCGCGTGTAACAACATTTTCGATTACACCGCCAAAATTCATTTGTGCCATAATTGTTTGTATTTTATATATTTGATTATTTTTATTGAGTTTATTGTGAAATTAAATTCCTAATTCCTAATTCCTCATTCCTAATTTTATTGGACTGCAAAGTTACGATTTTTTTATTTAACTCAAAGATAATTAGTTATTTTTTATCTTCCCAAGTTAAAATCGTTTTACAAATGCTTCTTCCGTTGGCATTTTTAAGGTCGAAATAGTGCTCATTGCCTCTTTCTTCTTTGAAAACTTCAATGGTTTCACCATAAAGTGCTTCTTGAAGATAGTTGATGTCAAATCTCTTGATTTGTCTGTCTTTGAAGTCGTCTAGGCTATAGGTGTCTATTTGCCATTTTACGTAACGTGCACTGTTTGTGTGAATGTTAAAGTCTATGTCTGAGCATTTTACGGTAGTTTCGCTTGCTTTTTCACCTTTTATTTCTAGAATCTTGGCAGGTCTGCTCATATCGTTCTTTTCTGGATTGATAGGGGCGTCTTTAAATGGTGATTCTAGTAGGTTTACTGGTCTTCTTGTTTGTAAATTTATCATTGACCAGTATGAAGTGGCTTGTGCAATTACTTCTCCGCTTTCGTCGTAAACTCTAAAGTTACGTGTTGAAACTATTGCGCCTATATCTTCTATCCAAGTGTCTATTTTTATGGTAGAATACATTTTTGGGTATTTGAATATCTCCATCGCAAAGCGTGATAATACCCATGTGAAGCCCATTTTGTTTAGGTTGTCAACGCTGTATTCTTTGTCGTGACTGGCATATCCTGATGAATCTAGCACATACATAAAGAATGTGATAAGATTGGCTTGTGAAAGGAAATCTGCTTCACGTGGTGCCACAGGAATTGTTATTGTGTGTTTATTCATTGTTCAATTGTTTAGTCGGTATATTGTTAATCGGGCCCTTCGACAGGCTCAGGGACCGATAATATTTAGTCATTTAGTCCTAATTTAATCTTATCTATATTCGCAAGCATATCTGACAAGCGTTCGATGTTGCTGCGGGTAACGGCAACGCGGCCAGAACGGATGAATTGAAGCACGCCAATGCTAGCCTGAAGCTCGTCAAACATTTCTTGTGTTTCGGTGTAAAGACCAGTTTTTTCTAGCACGATACAGTTTTCAAGTATTTCTAGGATGCGAGCGTTGTATTTTCTAATAAGTTTTTCAATGCCGCCCATTGCAAGAACTTTTTCGGTAGAAATTTTGAAAAGTGCAATTTCTTGGAACACAAGTTCTTCGTCGGTGTTGTAATATGCTTTGATAACGTCGATACGTTTGTCTATTTGTTTTACAACTTTTTCTATGGTGTCTTTGTCGGTGTTTACTGTGATAGTAAACTTGTGAATGCCTTTAAGGGCAGAAGGAGACACAGAAAGTGTTTCAATGTTTATCTGACGTCTTGTGAAAACGATGGTTACTTGATTAAGCAAACCTGGGGTGTTTTCTGAGAATATGGTTACTGTATATAATTTCTTTTCCATAAGTTCTTTAAGTTTAATTAATCAAGATATTTGTTACTGAACCTCCTGCTGGTATCATAGGGTAGATAAGTTCTTTCATATCTACGTTTACGATAAGTAGGAATGATTTGTCGTCGGCTAGCATTTCGCCTATTGCTCCGTCTAGTTCTTCACGTTCGTTTACAAGGCGAGACTTGATGCCGTATGCACTTGCAATAGTGGTGAAGTCTGGGTTTACTAGTGGGGTAGATGAATAACGTTCGTTGTAGAATAATTCTTGCCATTGACGCACCATGCCAAGGAAGTTGTTGTTCATGATAATCATCTTAATGCCAAGGTTTTCTTGCATAATGGTGCCAAGTTCTTGCATTGTCATTTGGAAACCACCGTCGCCACAGAATAGGCAAACTGTGCGTTCTGGAGCAGCGATTTTTGCGCCGATAGCTGCAGGGATACCAAATCCCATTGTGCCAGCACCGCCAGAGGTTACTACACTGCGTTTTTCTGTAAATTGGAAATATCTAATGGCAGCCATTTGATTTTGACCAACGTCTGTAACAAGGATTGCCTTGCGATTGGTTGCATCAGAAATTTTTCTTACCACTTCGCCCATTTTAATAGGACCTTCGGTAGGATAAACTTCTTTGTTTATAACGCTATCAAATTCTTTTTTGTCGTATTCGTCGAACGATGCAATCCATTCTTTGTGCTCGTTTTTGTTTAGCAGTTTGGTTACGGCAGGAAGAGTTTCTTTTACGTTGCCCAAAATAGCCACGTCTGCTTTCACATTTTTATTTATTTCTGCTGGGTCTATGTCGAAATGGATTACTTTTGCTTGTTTTGCGTATGTGTTTAGGTCGCCAGTGATGCGGTCGTCGAAACGCATACCAATTGCAATAAGTAGGTCGCATTCATTGGTTTTGATGTTTGGACCAATATTTCCGTGCATACCAAGCATACCTTTATTTAAAGGGTAATCGGTAGCCATTGCGCTTTCGCCAAGCATAGTCCATGCAGCAGGAATGTCTGCCACCTCTAAAAATGCTTTTAGTTCTTCTTCGGCTTTGCCAATTGTTACACCGTGACCAACAAGTGCAAGTGGTTTTTTAGCATTGTTGATTAGGTCGGCTGCTTTTTCTACTTTTTCTGTTTTAAGTGGAAGAGTAGGGATGTAACTTCTAATGAAATTGCATTTTTCTGGTTTGAAATCTACCAATGCAGTTTGAGCATTTTTTGCAAAGTCTAGTACCACAGGACCAGGTCTTCCGTTGTTTGCAATATAGAATGCACGTGCCACAGCCCATGCTATTTCTTTTTCGTCGCGAATTTGGTAACTCCATTTGGTAATAGGTTGAGTGATGCCTACCACGTCAATTTCTTGGAAAGCATCTGTACCTAGAAGTGATTTACCCACTTGACCTGTGATAACCACTAGTGGAGTGTTGTCTAGCATAGCGTCGCCAATACCTGTAATAGTGTTGGTAGCACCAGGACCACTAGTTACAATACAAACACCTGGTTTGCCAGATACACGTGCATAACCTTGTGCTGAGTGAATTGCACCTTGTTCGTGTCTGGTTAACACATACTTAAAATCGTTGTAGAAATCGTACATAGCATCGAATACTGGAATGATAGCTCCACCAGGGTATCCGAAAATGGTATCTACACCTTCATTTAATAATGCTTTGATAAGTGCCTGAGCACCAGAAATCTTTTCCATATATAGAGTTTCGTTTTGTTTAAATTAATCTTACTGCACCTTTGTCTGCAGAGCTTACAAGTGAAGCGTATGCTCTTAACGATTTAGAAACCACACGGTTACGGTCTTTTGGAGTGAAAGCGTCTTTGCCGCGTGCCATTTCTTTTTCTCTACGAGCGGCTAGTTCTTCGTCGCTAAGTTTTACATTGATACTTCTATTTGGTATGTCTATTTCAATAATATCTCCATCTTCGATCAAACCAATATTGCCACCAGATGCAGCTTCTGGAGAAATGTGACCAATACTTAAACCAGATGTACCACCAGAGAAACGTCCGTCGGTGATAAGTGCACATTCTTTGCCTAGGTGCATTGATTTAATATAAGAGGTAGGGTAAAGCATTTCTTGCATACCTGGGCCACCTTTAGGACCTTCGTGAGTGATGATTACCACGTCACCAGCTTTTACTTTTCCGCCAAGGATGCCGTCGCAAGCTGCTTCTTGTGATGTAAATACCACTGCTTTACCAGTAAATTTCCAAATGCTTTCATCTACACCTGCTGTTTTGATTACGCAACCGTCGATAGCAATATTTCCTTTAAGGATAGCAAGACCGCCATCTTTTGTGTAGGCATTTTCTACGCTACGAATACAACCTTCTTTTCTGTCGGTGTCTAGGTTATCGTAGTAAGTTTCTTGTGAACCAAGCTCAATATTAAATCTGCGGCAAGGAGCAGATGAGTAAATATTTTTAGCAGTTTCGCTAATGTTTTCTTTTGTAATATCGTATTCTTCAATAGCTTCGGCAAGTGTAATGCCTTCCACGCGGTTTACATTTGCGTTTACAAGACCTTTTTGTGCAAGTTCGTTCATAATACCCATGATACCACCAGCACGGTTTACGTCTTGAACATGGTATTTTGTAGTATTTGGAGCCACTTTACATAGGCAAGGAGTCTTTTTAGAAAGAGCATCGATGTCGTCCATGTTGAAATCAACTCCTGCTTCTTGAGCAATAGCCAAAAGGTGAAGAATAGTGTTTGTAGAACCACCCATAGCGATGTCTAGGCTCATAGCATTTAGGAATGCGTCGCGAGTAGCAATGCTTTTTGGAAGTATGCTATCGTCGCCGTCTCTATAGTATTTATATGTGTTTTCAACAATAAGGTGAGCGGCTTTCATAAACAGATTGTGTCTGTTTTTGTGTGTAGCAAGGATAGTACCATTGCCCACAAGTGCAAGACCGATAGCCTCGTTTAAGCAGTTCATTGAGTTTGCAGTGAACATACCTGAGCAACAACCGCATGTAGGGCAAGCAGAACGTTCAATGTTTGAAACATCGTCGTCGGAAATAGATTTGTCGGCAGACATTACCATTGCATCGATAAGGTCTAGTTTGCGATTGTTCCATTCGCCTGCTTCCATAGGACCACCAGAAACGAAAACAGTAGGAATGTTTAGTCTCATAGATGCCATAAGCATACCTGGAGTGATTTTGTCGCAGTTGCTAATGCAAATCATTGCGTCAGCTTTGTGTGCGTTTACCATATATTCCACGCTGTCGGCAATAATGTCGCGGCTAGGAAGTGAGTAAAGCATACCATCGTGACCCATTGCAATGCCGTCGTCGATAGCAATTGTATTAAATTCGGCTGCGAAACAACCTAGTTTTTCAATCTCTGCTTTTATTTCTTGACCTATTTTGTGTAGGTGTGTGTGACCAGGAACAAATTGTGTAAATGAGTTAACAATAGCGATGATAGGTTTGCCAAGTTGTTCTTTTTTCATACCGTTGGCCACCCATAATGCTCTGGCACCTGCCATGCGTCTTCCTTCTGTGCTTTGTGCACTGCGTAATTGAATTTTCATATTACCTTATATTATTAAAAAAACCTTCCAAAAAGGGGAAGGCTACACATATATTATATATACAAAACCTACCCGTGTTAATGGCGGACTACCACCACTAAGCCTAAAATAGACACGACGACTAGATTTTGTTTCATTTTCTAATAAATTTTTGCAAAAATACTGAATATTTTTTTTATTTCACAAGAAAAAGTTAGTTTTTTATTATAATTATATAGTTAATTTGGAAATTGCCTAACGGCGATTAATGGCTGCGCTCGGCATAACTTAAGCAAGCTTAGTTCTGCTCTCACTTGCACAGCAATTCCTAACTCCTAATTCCTAATTTTATAACAAGACTGCCGAGTTTGTAGAGAAAGGTTTTGTTTATGGATAGGAAGCGGCCGTGTTCTACTAGGTGTGAGCCAAAGCGAAGTTTGAAGTCGCGTACGCCGTAGGCTTGTCCTGGGGTGCCAGCTCCCATCGTGTCGAATGTGGTGTAGCCAAGTGCATATGCACGTTTGATTGTTTCCCAATAAACTAACACAGAAGGGTAGTTGTTAGGGTATTGGGTGTCTAGTCCAAACACATAATAATCGTACACTGTGTTGTCGTGACAAAGTTGTAGCATTCCAGAAACAACCTTGCCGTTTATCTTTATAAGCATAATTTCGCCTACATTTTGAGCAAGTATTTGTGCGAAAAATTCTTTAGGGAAAATTGGCTTTTTTACCTTGTTTTTGTAGTGGTTTGCAAGTAGATTGTAAAATTCATCTACTTCGGCTTCGGTTTCTGCCATTTTTACCTCGTATTCTGCTTCTGTGGCAATGCGCACTTGTCTGCGGCGGCTCTCATTCATATTTTTGAATGCTAGGTCCGCGTCGGAGCAGTCTATTAGACAATTGAGATGAGGTCTGTATTCAAAACCGTATTTTTGGAAAATATCTTTGTACTCGGAATAATCTGCATTGTTTCTTATTTCTACATAAATGGCAGATGAGGTTTTTTGTTTAATATCTTCTAAAAGAGTTTTTAGTTCGCCTTCGGCAATATCTTTTGCAAGCAAAAGTCCACCTTGAATAATGGCACGGCGTGAAAAGTGTTTTTTTATGCCTTTTTCGGCTTGAATATAGCCTACGACAAGGCCAACGAGTTTGCCATCGGTGTTTCTAACGCATGAAAGGAATGAGTGTAAACACCCCAGTGACGAAAGGAAATTGTACATTTCTTCCGTCTGAAAGGCATTGGAATATGGGCTCTCGGCCAATAGTTCTTGCCACTCGGATGAGGTTATGCTACGCATAATAATTAGGACGTATTGATGAACGTCAGTGAATAATTAGGAATTAGGAATTAGGAATTCGAAGAATCGCCGTAGGCAATTAGGAATTCGTCCTAACTTCTCACTTTTAACATAATTCTTTTAATAATATTTTTAGCGCTTTGCATCACAAACTCCTTCCACCATGCTAGGCTTGAGTCGGTCCAGCGTTGTGGGTGGGTGGTAATCATAATGCGAGTAGGAAGACTGCCACCAATGGCAGAAATAATGTCGTTAGAAGAGTGGTAAATCTTTCCTTCTTTTGTCCAAATATCTTGATACACAGGTATTTTGTCGCGTACACTCACTTTGTATCCGTCCCACATTCTGCCAGTGTCTGTAAGGTAAAACAAATTAGAAAAATCTATATCAAAATATGGTTCGCCAACAATGCCAAGTGCTTTATAATCATATTTTTTCCAAAGGTCTTTGCCGTCGTATTTGCTAGTAGGAGCACCATGCATACAAATTGTTTTCACAGGGTAAAAACCTCTGAAATATTCCAATTTTTCCTTGAAATGTTCGTAAGCCTTGTCGATATCGCCATTAAAAAGCGACATATCTTCGTAGTGATAGCCAACTTCGTGACCAAGTGATGCAATTTTCTTGATTTTATCTGGCTGATTGCTTTCTGGAATTACCCTAAAATAATATGTAGAATTTATACCCAACTCATTTTCTATCATGGCAGTAGCCACAGAATTGTCCACTTTTAAATCTACATCGTGACGCAAAACTATAAATTTCTCGGCAAGCGAATCCAATTTATTTAGGTATTGCTCAAAGGTATAAAACTCATAACCAGCATTTTTAAATGCCACAAGTAGTTCTCTATATTTTTTTAAGGTAAAATCTTTCATATCTGTGAATATCTGTGATTTTTTATCCTTGCAAATATAGTAAAAGAATGGAAATTTTACTCGCCTAAAATTGTATTTATCCATAACTTTTTTATAAATTTGCAAAATTTTAATGGGATAGGGCGGATTGTGCCTATACAAAGGCATGAAAAAGTCTATTCTAAACACATAAAAAGTATGGAATTAAATAGTAAATATAGTCCTGCTGAGATAGAGCAGAAGTGGTATCAATATTGGTTAGACAACAAGTTGTTTGAGTCTAAACCAGACTCTCGTGAACCATATACAGTGGTTATCCCTCCACCAAACGTAACAGGTGTGCTACACATGGGTCACATGTTGAACAATACTATTCAAGATATTTTGGTGCGTCGTGCTAGAATGACAGGCAAAAATGCTTGTTGGGTGCCAGGTACAGACCACGCTTCTATTGCAACTGAAGCGAAAGTGGTAGGTCGTTTGGCATCTCAAGGTATTGCAAAAACTGACCTTACTCGTGAAGAATTCTTGAAACATGCTTGGGAGTGGACAGACGAACACGGTGGTATTATCTTAAAACAACTTCGCAAACTTGGTGCTTCTTGCGACTGGTCTCGTACTGCATTTACTATGGACGACCTTAGAAGCGAGAGTGTAATGAAGGTGTTCTGCGACCTTTACAACAAAGGTCTTATTTACCGTGGTGTACGTATGGTAAATTGGGACCCAAAAGCTCTTACAGCTCTTTCAGACGAGGAAGTTATCTACAAAGAACAACAAGGTAAACTATATTACCTACGTTATATGATTGAGGGTGAAGATGGTTACGCAGTAGTGGCTACTACTCGTCCAGAAACCATTATGGGTGACACTGCTATGTGTATCAACCCTAACGACCCTAAAAACACTCACCTAAAAGGTAAGAAAGTAATAGTTCCACTTGTAAATCGTGTTATTCCTGTAATAGAAGACGAATATGTGGATATTGAATTTGGTACAGGTTGCTTAAAAGTTACTCCTGCACACGATGTGAATGACTATATGCTAGGTGAAAAATACAACTTGCCTACAATAGACATTTTCAACGACAATGGTACTATTTCTGAGGCTGCAGGTCTTTATGTTGGTATGGACCGTTTCGATGTTCGTAACCAAATAGAAAAAGACTTAGAAGCAGCAGGTCTACTAGAAAAAGTAGAGGCATATACAAACAAGGTAGGTTGTTCTGAACGTACCAATGTGCCTATTGAACCAAAACTTTCTATGCAATGGTTCTTGAAAATGGAACACCTTGCTAAGATTGCGCTAGAACCTGTAATGAAAGATGATATTATGTTCTATCCTGCTAAGTATAAAAATACTTATCGTCACTGGATGGAAAATATCAAAGACTGGTGTATTAGCCGTCAACTTTGGTGGGGTCACCGCATTCCTGCATACTTCCTTCCAGAAGGTGGTTTTGTGGTAGCGGAAACTGCAGAAAAAGCACTAGAAGAAGCTAAAAAGAAAACTGGAAACAACGATTTGAAAATTGAAGACCTACGTCAAGACGAAGACTGCTTAGATACATGGTTCTCTTCTTGGTTGTGGCCAATTTCTTTATTTGATGGTATCAACAATCCAGACAATGAAGAAATCAACTACTATTATCCAACTGTAGACCTTGTAACTGGTCCAGATATTATCTTCTTCTGGGTGGCACGTATGATTATGGCAGGTTATGAATATAAAGGTAAAATGCCATTTAAAAATGTGTACTTCACAGGTATCGTGCGCGACAAGATTGGTAGAAAAATGAGTAAGTCGCTTGGCAACTCTCCAGACCCACTAGAACTAATCGAAAAATTCGGTGCAGACGGTGTGCGTATGGGTATGATGCTTGCAGCTCCTGCAGGTAACGACATTTTATTCGACGATGCTCTTTGCGAACAGGGTCGTAACTTCAATAATAAAATTTGGAATGCATTCCGTCTTGTAAAAGGTTGGAATGTTGACTCAACAATAGCACAACCTGAATCTGCACGCCTTGCAGTAGAATGGTTTGATGCAAAACTTGCAGAAACAGTAGCAGAAATAGACGACTTATTCAAAAAATATCGTCTATCTGAAGCACTTATGGCTGTATATAAACTATTCTGGGACGAATTCTCTGCTTGGTACTTAGAAATGGTAAAACCAGAATATATGAAAGCAATAGATGCAGTTACATACGAAGCAACTGTTTCTTACTTCGATTCTTTATTAAGACTTCTTCATCCATTTATGCCATTTATTACAGAAGAACTATGGCAAGCACTTGCAGACCGCAAAGAAGGTGAAAGCATTATGGTGGCTCAAATGCCAGCTATTAAAGAAGTAAACAAAGAATTACTTGCAAAATTTGAAAAAACAAAAGAAGTCGTTTCTGGTATTCGTACCATTCGTCTTCAAAAAAATATTCTAAACAAAGATGCCTTGAACCTACAAATAATAGGTGCTCACGATGCTTCTTTGGATGCACTTATCGTGAAAATGGCAAACCTTTCTTCTGTAGAAAATGTGTCTGAAAAAGATGCAACAGCAGCTGGTTTCCTAGTAGGTGCAGTAGAATATGCAGTGAAAATGGAAGGCAGAATCAACGTAGAAGAAGAAATTGCGAAGATGGAAAAAGAAATCGTATATCTTCAAGGTTTCCTTAAAGGTGTGAATGCAAAACTTTCTAATGAACGTTTTGTTGCTAACGCTAAACCAGAAATCGTAGAAAACGAACGTAAGAAAAAAGCTGATGCAGAAGGTAAAATAGCTGTGTTGGAAGAATCAATAGCAAAATTAAGAAATTAAAATATAAATATTATGAGCCAAGAAATTAAACTTGCATACGGTGAAAAAATGCCGTTAGAAATGCATAAGGTACGTATTGTACAAAAACTTAACTTACCAAAAGTAGAAGACCGTTATAAATTTATGAATGAAGCAGGTAACAATACCTTCCTTCTTCAAAATAGAGACATCTTCATGGATATGCTAACAGACTCTGGTGTAAATGCCATGTCTGATAGACAACAAGCTGCTATGCTTATAGCAGACGATAGCTATGCTGGTTCTGAAACTTTCAACCGCCTATCTGCTCAAGTTGGTAAAATGTTTAACACAAACTTCTTCTTGCCAGCTCACCAAGGTCGTGCTTGTGAAAATATCTTGGCAGAAGCATTTGTTAAACCAGGTCAAACAGTTCTTATGAACTTCCACTTTACCACCACTAAAGCTCACATTACACGTCTTGGTGGTACAGTAGAAGAACTTATCGTAAAAGAAGGTCTTGATCCACACGATTTAAGCCCATTTAAAGGTAACTTCGACCTAGACCTACTTCGTGAACGTATCGCAACTCTAGGTGCTGAAAACGTAGCATTCGTACGTATCGAAGCTGGTACAAACCTTGTTGGTGGTCAACCACTTTCTATGGAAAATATGCTAGCTGTAGCTGATATCTGTAAACAAAACGGTATCATGACTGTGCTTGACGCATCTCTTCTACAAGACAACTTATATTTCATCAAAGTGCGTGAAGAAGCAGCTAAAGATATGTCTATCGAAGATATTACTTTAAAAATTGCTAACGCAATGGATATTATCTACTTCTCTGCTCGTAAACTTGGTTTCGGCCGTGGTGGTGGTATCGCAATGCGCGACGAAGCACTTTGCTTAAAAATGAAAGAATTTATTCCACTATACGAAGGTTTCTTAACATACGGTGGTATGTCTGTTCGTGAAATGGAAGCTATTACCGTAGGTCTTCAAGAAACTATGGACTTCGACATCATTTCTCAAGGTCCTCTTTTCATTGAATATATGGTGAAAGAACTTCAAAAAGCTGGTGTGCCAGTAGTAGTTCCTGCAGGTGGTCTTGGTTGTCACTTAAATGCTAGTGAAATTCTTCCTCACCTTTCTCACGCAGATTATCCAGCCGCTGCTCTTGCTGCTGCTATCTACATTGCTAGTGGTGTTCGTGGTATGGAACGTGGTACTCTATCAGAACAACGTAACCCAGACGGTAGCGAACGTTACGCAGAACTAGAACTTGTACGTATGGCTATGCCACGTCGTGTTTACACTCTATCTCAAGTGAACTACGCTATCGACCGTATTAAATGGGTATACGAAAACCGTGACCTTATCGGTGGCCTAGAATTCTACGACGAACCTAAAGTTCTTCGTTTCTTCTTTGGTCGTCTTCGTCCAACTTCAGATTGGCAAGAAAAATTGGTTGCTAAATTCCGCGAAGATTTCGGCGACAGCCTATAAAATGTATTTTAAGGGGAGCCTAAAAATCCCTTCTTTAAAAAACATTTTATTCAAAAATATTCAAAGAGCGATACTTTTTAGTGTCGCTCTTTTGTTTATCGGTAAAAAACGGGCAAAAAACGGTGTTTTTTCAAAAAAATGCATTTTTTTTGAAAAAAAGTTGCTGAAAAATTTGCACAGTCCAAAAATGTGTGCTATCTTTGCATCGCAATTGAGAGATAAAGCAACTCAATAACAACAAAAAGGGCGATTAGCTCAGCTGGTTCAGAGCATCTGCCTTACAAGCAGAGGGTCGGCGGTTCGAATCCGTCATCGCCCACAAAAGCAAGTCAAAACGACTTGCTTTTTTATTGTCTCTTTTTTTACTTCTGTTTATCAACTTTTATCCCTATTTCTTTTGATTTCTATCAATAATCATTATTTTTGTATGATAAACCTAAAATTGATATGAAAGCAAAGATAATTTCTATAGTAGTGCTTGTTTTGGTGTTAGCCTTAAGTGGATTTTTATATTTCCGTTACTACTTTGTGTTTGGCGAAGGTGTGAAGTCTGGCGAACTAAATTATTTAGTGAAAAAAGGCTACGTATTTAAAACCTATGAGGGAAAATTGATTCAAAATGGTTTTAAGGCAAATACCCCTGGCACTATTCAATCTTACGAGTTTAAGTTTTCTGTAGAAGACCAAGCTATTGCAGACTCACTAATGCGTTGCAGTGGCAAGGAAGTTGAACTACATTATAAAGAATATATTGATGCGCTTCCTTGGCGTGGTGTGAGTGAATTTGTGGTAGATAGAATACTTTCTGTAAATTGATGTCTATGATTCTAGAAAAAGAGGTTTTTAGAGCAGGGAAGATAAATAAGACTCACGGTGTAAACGGTGAGTTGAATTGTAATATTAATGCAGATACAATAGATATGGCAGAATATATCGTTCTTGATATGGACGGTATATTTGTGCCTTTTTTTGTTTCTAATATAAGGATTAAATCCTCAAATTCGGTACTTCTTACTCTTGAGGATATAGAAGACGAAACAGAGGCGCGCAAACTCATAGGAAAGGATATTTATCTGCCTATTGAGCTTATGAGTGACGATGAAATGCTTTCGTATGAATATTTTGTTGGTTTTACTGTGGTAAATGCCGATGAAAAATTGGGCGAAATCTCTTTTGTAGACGACCAAACTGTAAATATCTTGTTTGGTATTAAGACCGAAGATGGTGAGATTTTGTTACCTGCAGTAGAGGATTTTATTGCTGAGGTAGATAATGAAAATAAAATTCTATACACAAATTATCCTGTAGAATTGGTGGAATTAAATAAAAATTCCTAACTTTGTATGATACTTAATTAGAATTGTTTATTAAACTGAAATATTATGAGTATATTAAGTGAACGCTTAGCACAATATGATGTGCCTCAAAAAGCAAAAGCAGCTGGAGTTTATCCATATTTTAGACCAATCAGTTCAGACCAAGACACAGTGGTTCAAATTGATGGTAAACCAGTATTAATGTTTGGTTCAAACAGTTATCTAGGTCTTACAAATCACCCAAAGATTAAAGAAGGTTCTATCAAGGCTGTTGAAAAATATGGTACAGGTTGCGCAGGTTCTCGTTTCTTAAACGGAACATTGGATATTCACATTGAACTAGAAGAAAAACTAGCAAAACTAGTAGGAAAGGAAGAGGCGTTGGTTTATGCTACTGGTTTTACAGTAAACTCAGGTGTTGTTCCTTGCCTTGGTGGTAGAGAAGATTACCTTTTATTAGACCGTTTAAATCACGCTTCTATTATTGAAGGTTCTCGTCTTAGCATGGCAAAACAGTTTAAATATCGTCACAACGATATGGAACAACTAGAAAAATTCCTTCAACAATGCGAACCAGACAAGATTAAACTTATTGTTGCAGACGGTGTATTCTCAATGGAAGGCGACTTAGCAAAACTTCCAGAAATGGTAGATTTGGCTAAAAAATACAACGCTTCTATTATGATTGACGAAGCCCACTCTCTAGGTGTATTTGGTGAAACAGGTGCAGGGGTTTGTGAACACTTCGGAGTGCAAAACGACGTGGAACTAGTAATGGGTACATTTAGTAAATCTCTTGCTACTATCGGTGGTTTCATCGCTTCAAACAAAGACGTAATCAACTATCTAAAACATAACTCTCGTACACTTATTTTCAGTGCTAGTATCACTCCTGCTGCTGCAGGTGCAGTGCTTGCTGCTCTAGAAGTAATGGAAGAAGAAAAATGGCGTCAAAAAGCATTGTGGGACAACACTCACAGAATGCTTCAAGCCTTCAAAGATAAAGGATTTGAAACTGGTCACACAACCACACCTATTATTCCTCTATATGTACGTGACAACGAAAAAACATTCCGCCTAACACGTATGCTTATGGATGATGGCGTATTCGTAAACCCAGTGGTTTCTCCTGCTGTACCATCTCAAGATACTCTAATTCGTATCTCTCTAATGGCTACACATACATTCGACCAAATCGACGAAGCAGTAGAAAAAATCGCTAAAAACGCTAGATTACTAGGTATAATCGAGTAATACAATTCAAATTTTAACAAGTAAAATGCGGATGCACTAATTGGAGCATTCGCATTTTTGTGTTTCTAGTTGTTAATATCTTCATTACTAGTTCTTTATAGAGAATAATGACATTTACTATAGAAATTAGTAGAAAATATACTAAGAAAAATTTGCATAATAAAAATGTAATTTATATTTTTGTAGAGCAATTTAATATAAGATGAAGACAAAGATTTATGATATTGCAATTGTTCAGACAGGGGTTTTTGCAAAAAAATCTCCAACTCCAAATGCAGTGTATTTACAGCAAAGTGATTTTGATGATGAAGGAAATGTGGATGTTTCGTTGTGTCCTACTATAGAGGTGAGTGATAAGTATATGTTAAATAGTGGTGATTTATTAGTAGTTTGCAAGGGTGGTAAGAATCAGTGTGTAGAGGTTCCAGAAATGGGATATAAAGCTGTGGCTTCTTCCTCATTTTTGGTATTACGTATAAACGATAAAGAAAATGTATTGCCTGCTTATGTGGCGTGGTTTCTTAATTTGTCAAGAACGCAAAGAATATTGATGCAACAAGCAAAAGGTAGTGCAATTTTGTCAATATCAAAGAATGTGCTAGGGGAGATTGAAATCCCAATACCATCTGTAGAGAAGCAGCAACAATGTTTGCAATTGGCAAAGTTGTACAAACGTGAACAAATGTTGTGTCAAGCAATAATGCAAAAACGTAGTCAATTATTTGAAAGTAAAATAATAAACAATCTATAATATGAGCACAAAAATAACCCAAGAGGACATTAACAAAGTTGTATGGAATGCCTGTGATACATTTCGCGGGGTGGTAGATCCTAATCAGTACAAAGATTATATCTTAACGATGCTTTTTCTTAAATACATTAGTGATGTAAATAAGTCAAAATATGAAGCATATTTACAACGATATGATGGTGATGAAGAACGTACACAACGTGCTATGCGTCGTGAGCGTTTTCAGATTCCAGCAACAAGTTCGTTCTATTATTTGTACGAAAATCGTAACGAGCCAAATATAGGTGAATTGATAGATATAGCTTTGGTTGATTTGGAAAATGCCAATAGAGAAAAACTTAATAGTGAAGATGGAAGTGGTATCTTCAGAAATATTAGTTTTAATAGTAGTAATCTTGGTGAAGTTAAAGATAGGAATGTTCGACTAAAAACATTACTTGATGATTTTGCGGACCCAAAATTACAATTTGATGAATCTCACTTGGAACATAACGATGTGATTGGTGATGCATATATGTTCTTGATAGAACATTTTGCAAGTGACGCTGGGAAAAAAGCTGGGGAATTTTTCACCCCTAAAGAAGTATCAACATTGCTTGCTAAATTAACAAAAAGTGCACCTGGTTCTCGCATTTGTGACCCTACTTGTGGTTCTGGTTCGCTTTTGATAAAAGCAGGTAGAGAAGTTGGGTCTGATAATTTTTCGCTTTACGGACAAGAATTAAATGGAAGTACATGGGCATTGGCTATGATGAATATGTTATTGCATGGTTTTGATAGTGCTGTAATACGTTGGGGAGATACTTTGCGAAATCCTAAATTAAAGGATGGTGATGCTCTGATGAAATTTGATACAGTTGTGGCAAATCCTCCTTTTTCTTTGGAAAAATGGGGTGCAGAAGAAGCGCCAAATGATAAGTACAACCGTTTTTGGCGTGGTGTTCCTCCTAAAAGTAAGGGTGATTGGGCATTTATTAGTCACATGTTGGAAGTGGCAAATGAACATGGCAAAGTGGGTGTAGTTATACCACATGGTGTCTTGTTTAGAGGGGCAAGCGAGGGAAAAATTCGCCAACAAACCATTGACGAAAACTTGTTAGAAGCTGTGATTGGTTTGCCTGCAAACCTGTTTTACGGAACAGGTATTCCTGCCGCTATTATAATATTCAACAAGTCTAAAAAATCTAATAATGTGCTGTTTATAGATGCAAGTAGAGAGTTTGAAAATGGTAAAAATCAAAATAAACTGCGTGATATAGATATAGAGCATATTGTTTCTACATATCGTAAATTTACAGAATCTTCACTTGGTGTAGGTGTGGTAGAAGACAAATATGCATATGTAGCAACTTGTGATGAAATACAAGAAAACAATTATAATCTTAATATCCCTCGATATGTAGATACTTACGAAGAAGAAGCAGGAATAGATATAGTTGCTCTTCAGCAAGAAATTGAAACTCTTGAAACAGAACTTGCAGAAGTAAGAAAACAAATGAATGAGTATTTAAAAGAGTTGGGAATCTAAAATAATTTTTCTTATGAATACGAAGTTAACAAAAGAAACTGTGTCGATTTTTGAGAGTATTCGAAAAATAGACGAAAATGGTGTAGAATATTGGTCATCAAGAGAATTAGCGCGTGTATTAGGTTATGCTGATTATAGAAACTTTTTGGCTGTTATAAATAAAGCTAAGGAAGCCTGTGTTAATAGTGCAAATGAGGTCGTTGAACATTTCGGTGACGTCACCGAAATGATTACAATAGCTCGTGGAGCGGTTCGTCCTATAGAAACGATAAAACTTACCCGCTATGCTTGTTATCTTACTGTTCAAAATGCAGACCCAAATAAGGTAATAGTAGCCCAAGCACAGACCTATTTTGCTATACAAACACGCATTGCTGAGGTGCAGCAAATGGATGAGTATAATCAGTTGTCCACAGAAGAAGAGAAACGCCTGTTTTTACGAGAAGAATTACTAAAACATAATTCTCAGTTGGCTAGCGCAGCAAAAGATGCCGGTGTAATAGAACCTCGCGATTATGCGATTTTTCAGAATTATGGTTATCAAGGATTGTATGGTGGACTTGGTGCAAAAGAAATTCATGCAAGAAAAGGTTTAAAGAAAAGTCAGAAGATTCTAGACCACATGGGAAGTACTGAGTTAGCTGCAAATCTTTTCCGTGCAACGCAAACAGAAGAAAAGTTACGCAGAGAAAATATAAAAGGAAAACTCAATGCAAACAAAACTCATTTTGAGGTAGGTAGAAAGGTTCGTCAAACCATTAAAGAGTTAGGAGGTACAATGCCAGAAGACTTGCCTGTGGCAGAAAGTATTAAGAGCATTGAAACTAAACAAAAAAAGATGTTGAAAGAAAACAAGAATAAAAAAGATAGTGATAAATAATGTTTTGATATGAAAATAGATAGAAAAGTTAATTGGGCTATTGGTTTGTCTATAACAGCTATCGTGTCTGTTGTAACTCTAATTCTTTTGTGGGTATGTAATGTATGGAAACTCTCTGTTATCGGAATAGAAACATTTATTGGAGTTATAGTAGCTTTGCTTGCAATTATCGTGACTTTTGTTGTGGGTTGGCAGATTTATAACACAATAGAGATTAGAAATAAACTTTCTGAACTTGATAAACTAGAAGGTGAAATAGAAAAACAAAAATTATTAATAGAAAATAGTGTATATCAGTCAAGGCACTTAATAGCTTTTACTTGGGCAATAAACCATCATGAAAAAGGAAATTATGCAGAGGCATTTGGATATGCATTACAATCATTGCCATATACAATGAGGTTGAATAATCCTATAAACATAGATACCTTAATGGATATAATAGTAGATAGTGCAAAGAATGTATTAGTAAACACAATTGTTGAAAAAGACTTTTATAGTGAAATGACTTTGGACGATAGCGAGATAAGAGCCTTAAGTGGTTATGTGTACATTAAAGAGGAGTATGAAGAGGCTTTTAATATGTATTTAAAGAAAATTAAAATAAATGAAAGATAAAAATAACATACCGCAAGGATATAAAGACTCTGTTGTTGGGATAATTCCAGAAGAGTGGGAGGTGACTACACTTGGAAATTTAGTGTTTATAACAAGTGGTGAGAGTCCTTCCATATATAGATTAGAAGAAAAAGGGAAATACCCATATATTAAGGTTGAGGATATGAATAATTGTGAGAAATTCCAATTTTTCAGTCGTGAGTATTCTAATGATGTTCGTAGTTTAATTCAGAAAGGGAGTATAATATTCCCGAAGAGAGGAGCTGCTATTTTAAATAATAAAGTAAGAATTGCAGGCTGTGAAATTTATATGGATAGTAATATGATGGCTATTACTCCTAGAAAAGATGTCTGTGGAGATTATTTATACTTTAAAATTATCTATGAAAAGTTATTTAAAATAGCAGATACTTCTACTATACCACAGATAAATAATAAACATATTATTCCATATAGACTTGCCCTCCCACCTCTTGCGGAGCAGATAAAAATAGCAGAGATATTGTGTACGTGGGATGATGCTATAGAAAAGCAAAGTAAGTTGATAGAAAAGTTAGAGCTTCGTAAACGCGGGCTTATGCAACGTCTGCTAACAGGTAAAACTCGCCTTCCTGGATTTACAGAACCATGGAAGAAAATAGAATTAGGTGAAGTTTTTGAGGAACGTAATGAATGTAATGTCGAGTATTTACCTCTTCTGTCTATTACAGCAGAAAGAGGTGTTATTATGCAATCAGAATCGGATAAGAAGGATATCTCCAATGAAGATAAATCAAAATACAAACGAATTTGTCCCAATGATATAGGTTATAATACGATGAGAATGTGGCAAGGACGAAGTGCTTTATCTACCATAGAAGGAATTGTAAGTCCTGCTTATACCATAGTGATTCCAAAGTCTAATATTGATCCTTTTTTTATTTCTGTCTTATTAAAGTTATCAAGAGTTGTATATGATTTTTGGACACATTCTCAAGGTCTAGTTGGAGATACGTTAAATTGTAAATTTCATGACTTTAGTAAGGTGAAAGTTTTTATACCTTCTCTAACCGAACAAAAAGCAATCGCATCGGTACTTACATCAGCCGATAAGGAAATAGAAACACAACGTAAAAAAATTGAAGCATTACGTCATCAAAAACAAGGTTTAATGCAACAATTACTAACAGGCAAAACAAGAGTAAAAGTTTCATAATATCATATTGCTGACGTCAGGAACATGTTCATCTTCCTGACGTCAGGAAAGTGATCTTACAAAAACCTAAATAATAATCACTATGACCCTCTCATTTAAAGAAAACCATATAAGCCAAATACCAGCTTTAAATATGCTAAAAAAGCTTGGTTATACGTATCTATCGCCAGATGAGGCAATGGAACTACGTGGAGGTAATACTAGTAATGTATTATTGGAAGCTGTATTGCGTAAACAATTGGCAAAAATAAATACAGTACAAGTGAGTAGTTGGCGCACAACATTGTTTTCTGAACAAAACATTGCGTCAGGTGTAGATGCTCTGAAAAACTTGCCTATGTCGGAGGGTTATATTACTGCTGCTCAATCGGCCTACGACCTTTTAACTGCAGGGAAAACGGTAGAACAAATTGTAGATGGAGATAAGAAGAGTTATGTGATGCAGTATATAGATTGGAATAATATTGAAAATAATGTATTTCATGTAACAGAGGAGTATGCAGTAAGCAGAGCTGGTATGAGTGAAACATATCGTCCAGATATTGTTTTGTTTGTAAATGGCATTCCATTGTGTGTAATAGAATGTAAAAGACCTGATATAACAGATTCATTGGACCAAGCTATTTCACAACATTTACGAAACCAAAAGGAAGACGGAATTCGTGCTTTATACGTGTATTCCACCCTTTTGTTGGCTACCAATGTGAACGACGTGAGCTATGCAACCACAGCAACCCCTAAAAAGTTTTGGAACAAGTGGGTAGAGCAGTTTGTAGATAAAACGGCAGAGGAACTATATCGTTATAAATTGTCGGAAAAGGTAAATCAGAGAACATATTCTAGTGAATCCAGTTATATGATGGTAGCAGAAGAGGGAGAACAATATGGTTTACCTAAAATTCCGTCTGTTCAAGATGCTTATTTGTATAATTTATGCCGACCAGAACGCTTACTTCAACTAATGTATCGTTTTACGTTGTTTGATGATGGAGTAAAGAAAATTGCAAGATACCAACAGTTTTTTGCGGTAGAAAAAGTAATGGAACGTGTGCGCAATATTGAGGGTGGAAAACGTAGAGGAGGAGTGATTTGGCATACGCAAGGTTCGGGGAAATCACTAACGATGGTACTATTGGCACAGGCTATCATCTTAGACAAGAGCATTAAGAATCCACGTATTATACTAGTAACAGACCGTACCGATTTAGATAGACAAATAACTGCAACATTTAAGAAGTGTCAGGTTCAAGTAGAAAATGCTACAACAGGTAGCAATTTAGTGAAATTATTAGAAAGTAATCGTTCTACTATTATTACTACTATAATAAATAAATTTGATGCAGCTGTTAATAGGATGAAAGCACCATTGACAGATGCGAATATATTTGTTTTGATAGACGAGGGTCATAGAAGCCAGTATGGTGAAATGGCTATAAAAATGGAAAGGACCTTGCCCAATGCTTGCTTTATTGCCATGACGGGTACCCCACTTATGAAGAAAGAGAAAAGTACCGCAGCAAGATTTGGAGGTATTATTAAGCCTATTTATACTGTTGATCAGGCAGTAAAAGACGGAGCGGTCGTACCTTTATTATATGAAGGCAGAATGGTTCCACAAAAAGTACATGCAGACTCTATTGACCGTTATTTTGAACGGATTTGCGATTGGATGACAGATGCTCAACGCGCCGATTTAAAAAAGAAATTTAGTAGGGCGGATCAAATAAACCAAACGGAGCAACGAATCTATGCAATTGCATGGGATATATCGCAACATTTTCGTGACAATTGGCAAGGCTCTAAGTTTAAAGGTCAATTGGTAGCACCTCGCAAGCGCATAGCGATTTTGTATAAAAAATATTTAGACGAGATTGGGATTGTATCTTCTGAAGTATTGATTACATCACCAGATACTCGCGAAGGTGAAGATGATGCATACGGAGAAACCTCGAATGCTGAAGTAGCTTTCTGGAAGCGTATGATGGATGAACATGGAACGGCTACTAAGTATGAGCAAAATATAATAAACCGTTTTAAAAATGGAGAAAGTCCAGAGATAATAATTGTTGTAGATAAATTATTAACTGGCTTTGATGAACCTAAAAATACAGTATTATACCTTGATAGAAAATTAAGAGAACATACCTTATTGCAAGCAATAGCCCGTGTTAATAGAGTATGTGATGACAAGGAGTTTGGTTATATTATTGATTATTATGGCGTCTTTGCCAACTTAAATGAGGCATTGGATATTTATTCAGACTTCGACGAAGAGGATGTGGTTGGAATATATTCAAATATAGCACTTGAAGTTGCTAAATTGCCTCAACGCCATAGTGATGTTTGGGATATACTAAAAACTGCCAAAAATAAGCAAGATTTAGAGTCTCTGGGTGAAATATTGCGAGAAGAAAATATAAGATCAGAGTTTTATGACAAACTAACAGCCTTTGCAAAAACATTGAAAATTTCTCTTGCATCTATAGATTTTTATAAATCAACTCCTATAGAAATAATAAATCACTACAAAGAAGATTTGAAGATGTTCTTACGATTGAGAAAAGCTGTGCAAGAACGTTATTCAGATACGGTGAACTATAGTCAATATGAGGGGCAGATACAAAAGCTGATAGATACGCATATAGAAAGTGGTGATGTTGAGATTATAACAAACTTGGTTAATATCTTTGATAAAGAACTTTTTGCAGAAGAGGTAGAAAAGGTTGTTGGGAAGGCTGCAAAAGCTGATACTATTGCATCTCGTACTACCAAATACATTTCAGAAGTATTAGATACCGACCCTGCTTTCTTTAAGAAGTTTTCTAAAATGTTACAAGAGACTATTGAGGAATATAGGCAAGGTCGTATCACAGAGGCAGAATATCTACAAAAAGCAGAGAATATAATGCATAAGGTATTGAGTCACACCGATAGTGAAATACCTGAATCGTTACAAGACAATCCTGCAGCAAAAGCATATTATGGTCTTACTTTAGAGGTTTATAAACAGGTTTGTAAAAATAATTCTTCGTTTAATGAGGTAGAGTTGGCTTTAGTTACTGCTAACGAAATAGATAAAATTATTAAGTCTTCTATTTTTATAGATGAAAAAGTAATGGTAGATTGGACCTTTAAAGACAAAGTAATTTCTGAGATAAAACTTAATATTGAAGATTATTTAATAGATGAAATAAAGCGAGAAAAGGGCCTTCCAATAACCTTTGATAATATGGATTCTATTATTGATAATTGTGTTGAGGTAGCTAAAAAGTGGTATAAGTAATGGAGGGTAGATTGAATTTTGGAGCAAATATAATACCTTATAAAGTGATTTTTTCTGATAGAAAGACACTTGGTATAAAGGTATATCCTACAGGAAATGTTGAGGTATTGGCACCTATTGGAACGCAGAGCGATGTAATAGATGTTAAGTTGCAAAAACGTTTAAGATGGATATGGCGCCAATTGCAATTTTTTAGTGAATTAGGACCTGCAATGCCAGAGAAAAGGTACATTAGTGGTGAATCTCATTATTATTTAGGTCGCCAATTTCTTCTTAAAGTGGAGGAAGGTAATTACAATAGTGTGAAGTATAAGGGAAGATTTTTTGAGGTGGTATGCACGTCTAAAAATAACGTTAGAGACTTAATGAAGCAATGGTATAAGGTGCGTGCAAACGAAAAATTTTTAGAGTATGCACAACCTATTATAGAGAAGTTTGCAAAATATGAAGTGATACCATCTTCTGTGTGCATTCTTGAAATGAAAAACCGCTGGGGGAGTTGTACTCCTAATGGAAAAATAATACTCAATACAAGGCTTATAATGGCACCACGTCCGTGTATAGAGTATGTGATAACTCACGAACTATGTCATTTAGTACATCCTAATCATACAAAAGCTTTTTGGGAACTATTGCAAAAGGAAATGCCGGATTGGGAAAGATGGAAGAATAAATTGGAGAGATTTATGATGTGATATTGTAAAAAGAAGAAAAGAGGCTTTGATGCCTCTTTTCTGTTATTTAAATTTACTTCTTACTCCAATTATCTTTTAGAGATACTGTTCTGTTAAGAATTAGTTTATCAGCGGTAGAGTCTTTGTCTACGGTGAAGTAACCTACTTTTAGGAATTGGAAGTGGTCGCCTGGTTTTGCACCATCTAGGTGTTTTTCAACTAGGGCTGTTTTCACTTCTAGTGAGTTTTCGTTTAGTAGGTCGTGGAAGTCGCCGTCGTAAGATGCTGGGTCTTCAACTTTGAACAAACGGTCGTATAGTCGCACTTCTGCTTCGATATAGCCATCTTTGTCTAACCAGTTGATTGTACTCTTCACTTTACGTTTGCTACCTTCTGTGCCACTCTTAGTGTCTGGGTCGTATGTACAGTAAACAGTGGTTACATTGCCTTCTGCATCTTTTTCGCAACCAGTACATTGAATAATGTATGCACCTTTAAGTCGCACTTCTCTGCCACCAGGGGTTAAACGGAAGAAATCTTTTGGAGCATCTTCCATAAAGTCGCCTCTTTCAATGAAGATTTCGCGAGAGAATGGCATTTCACGAGTACCTGCTGTTTCGCAGTCTGGGTTGTTTTCTGTAACCATATATTCTTTTTCGCCTTCTGGATAGTTTGTTATAACAAGTTTCACAGGGTCGAAAATAGCGCTTACACGGTGTGCTTTTGGTTTTAAGTCTTCACGAATAGAGTGTTCTAGAAGAGACACGTCTATCATACCATCTACTTTGGTATAACCGATGCGGTCGATGAAGTCTGCGATTGCCTCTGGTGTATAACCTCTACGACGTAGACCGCAAATAGTAGGCATACGAGGGTCGTCCCAACCTGCTACCAATCCTTCTTGTACTAGTTGAAGCATTTTACGCTTACTCATTACTGTGTAGCTAATGTTTAAGCGGTTGAACTCGTATTGGTGAGGTCTGTAGTCGGTGTCTGCAAATTGGTCGATGAACCAATCGTATAGTGGACGGTGAACCACAAACTCTAGTGTACAAATAGAGTGGGTAACGCCTTCGAAATAGTCTGATTGACCGTGAGCGAAGTCGTACATTGGATATGCTTTCCACTCAGTGCCAGTACGGTGGTGTGGGTGAGTGGTGATAACACGATACATAATAGGGTCGCGGAAGTGCATATTTGGTGATGCCATATCTATTTTGGCACGAAGCACCATTGCACCGTCTGCTATCTCGCCAGTATTCATTTTTTGGAAAAGTTCCAGGTTTTCTTCTACTGGTCTGTTTCTATATGGGCTCTCTGTACCTGGAGTGGTAGGAGTACCTTTTTGTTTTGCAATTTCTTCTGCGCTTTGTTCGTCGATATAAGCCTTGCCGTCTTTAATAAGTTTTACTGCAAGGTCCCAAAGTTGCTGAAAATAGTCTGAAGCATAATAAACATTTGCCCATTTAAAACCAAGCCAGTTGATGTCTTCTTGGATAGAATCTACATATTCAACATCTTCTTTTGTTGGGTTGGTATCGTCGAAACGTAGGTTGCAAATACCATTGTATTTTTGAGCAATACCAAAGTCCATAAAGATGGCTTTTGCGTGTCCAATGTGTAGGTAACCGTTTGGTTCTGGTGGGAAACGAGTTTGAATACGTCCGTCGTTTTTACCCTCTTGTAGGTCTTTCTCTACAATTTCTTCAATGAAATTCAACGATTTTTTTACTTCGTTTTCCATAATTATTTAATTATACCGCGTTCTGAACTTTTTATAAATGATAAAATATCTTCTCTCTCTTTGCTTTCTGGAATGTTCTTTTCAATTGCTTCTAGGGCTTGTGTGGTGTTTAGACCAGAAAGGTAAACATAACGATAACTTTCTTGGATTGCGTTCATTTGTTCTGCGATGAAACCTCTACGACGAAGTCCTACAATGTTTAGACCCATGTATCCAAGTGGTTCTCTACCTACCATCATGTATGGAGGAATGTCTTTGGTGATTTTACTTCCGCCTTGTACCATAATGTGTGCACCTAGATGGCAGAATTGGTGTACTAGTGTACCGCCACTAATAATAGCCCAATCGTCTACAACAACTTCGCCTGCTAGTTGGGTAGCATTACCTAAAATAATTCTGTCGCCAAGTTTACAGTCGTGAGCCACGTGAGCGTAAGCCATAATTAGACAGTGACTTCCTACGATGGTAGTGCCTTTAGATGCAGTGCCTCTGTTTACTGTAGCGCTTTCGCGAATGGTAGTATTATCTCCGATAACTGCTGTAGTTTCTTCTCCCACAAATTTTAAATCTTGTGGAATAGCAGAGATAACTGCTCCAGGGAAGATATTACAGTTTTTACCTATTCTAGCACCAGAAAGCACTGTGGCATGAGGATAGATATGTGTGCCGTCTCCTATAACTACATTTTCATCAATGTATGCAAAAGCATCGATAGTTACATTTTTGCCTATCTCTGCATTAGGATGTACGAATGCTTGTTCTGAAATCATATTATATTATTTTATAAGTTTTAAAATTTCTTGTGCCACGAATGTGTTGTATCCGTGACCAGGTTTTTCTGCTACTATTTTACCTTTAATAGGAAGACCAATAAGTGAAAGGTCGCCAATAAGGTCTAGAAGTTTGTGTCTAGCAGGTTCGTTTTCCCATTCTAGAGGTCTGTGATTTAAATAACCTAAATCTTCTACTTCGATTACAGGCACATTTATTTTATTGCAAATATCTGTGATTGCTTCTTTGGTAAGTGGTTGGTCGTAGATAACAATGGCGTTGTCTAAGTCTCCACCTTTAATAAGGTTGTGTTGAAGAAGAAGCGCTATTTCTCTCACGAAAACAAATGTACGAGCAGATGAAATTTCTTTGTCGTAGTTTGTAAATCCGCAAATGCTTGCTGTTTGTTTTTTTAGAATAGGAGAGTTGAAGTCGATAGTAACTTCTGCGCAGAAATCGTCGGCAGGAAGAAGTTTAATGGTGGTGTTGCCATTGGTGAAAGTCATTTCTTCGTTTACTTCAAAGAATTTTCTTTCAGCATTTTGTTCTTTTTTGCCTACTTTGTTGAGTGCTTCTACCACAAATTTTGCACTGCCGTCTAGGATAGGCACTTCAGGTGCGTTTATTTCTATGACGCAGTTGTCGATGCCGTGCGCCATAAACGCAGACATAATATGCTCTATAGTGCTCACTGAAGCATTGTCTTTTTTTAGTACTGTTCCTCTTTCTGTCGCAGAAACGTAAGTGGCTAGGGCAGGAATTTCTGGAGCACCTTCTAGGTCTACTCTTTTAAATACTATTCCTGTGTTTTCTGCTGCAGGAAGAAATTTTGCTTCAATGTTTAACCCTGTGTGAAGACCTTTCCCTGAAAGTGAAAAGGACTCATTTATGGTAAATTGTTTACTCATTTATTTAGCGCCTCTTTTAGTTCTTTTATTTGTTTTTCTAGTTCGTAAACTGTTTTGCTCAAATCTGGCAGATTGCGATAAACAGCAAATGAACGTTTGTTTTTCATAATAGGAATTGCCACTGCACCTTGGTAGATTTGTCCTGGTTCTTTGATTGTGTTGCTTACGCCAGAGAATGCACCAATTGTAGTGTTGTCTGCTATTTGGATGTGACCTGAAATACCAACCATACCAGCAATGATACAGTCTTTGCCCACTTTTGTGGAACCTGCAATACCTGAGCATGCTGCCATGGCTGAGTTTTCGCCTATTTCCACATTGTGTGCTATTTGTATTTGGTTGTCTATTTTTACACCTTTTCTTAAAATAGTAGAACCCATACTACCACGGTCGATTGTGGTGCCAGCACCTATCTCTACATTATCTTCTATGATAACATTTCCATTTTGTGGCATTTTGAAGTAGCTTCCGTCTGGATTTTTTGCAAAACCAAATCCATCAGAACCAATCACTGTGTTTGCGTGGATAATACAATTTTTACCTACTACGCATTCGTGATAAATCACCACAGAATTGTAAATCTTGGTATCAGCTCCAACTTTTGCAAAATCGTTTACAGATGAATGAGAATAAATTTGCACGCCATCTTCAATCACCACATTCTCTCCAATGTAAACGAATGGACCGATATATACATTTTTACCTATTTTAGCCGAACGTTCTATCTTAGCAGTTTTGTCTATACCTGTTTTACGAGGTTTGTGTTTTTCTGCAAACTGCAATAGTTTTGCTAGTGCTAGATATGCGTTTGGCACCCTAATAAGGGTAGATTTTATTGGTTTTGAAGGTTTAAAATCGTTGTTTACAAGAACAATACTAGCATTTGTTTCGTAAATATAGTTCTCGTATTTAGGATTTGCAAGGAATGAAAGTGTTCCTGGTTTGCCTTCTTCTATCTTAGAATAATTGCTTACAAGTACGTTTTGGTCGCCCTCAATAGTGCCACCTAATAATGTTGCAATTTGTAAAGCTGAAAATTCCATAGTTATTTGCTAAAAATTAGGTAAAAATAATAAGTTTTATTATTAAATCAAAATCTAAAGCCCTCTAACGTAACAAAAATAACATTTTGAGACTTTTTTTGATAGTAAATCTAGGTTGAACATGTCGGAAGCTTGTGAAATACTCTTTGTGCTTCCGTCGCTGTAAAGAATATCTATTCCCATTTCCCCTCTGCTGTATAGGTGATTTGAAACAGTTTTTTGTGCAACTAGAAAATCTGCATCTTCTCTGCTTAAATTCCACTTGTTTTGAATTTCTTCTAGTTTTTTGTTTTGCACTTCTGCTGGAATAGACTCGTTGGAAATCTCCAACTTGAAAATACTTCTATTTATGATGCCACTGCTTAGAGTAGACAAAACTTTATCAGAATGACGCTCCCATGCTTTCATGCTCACCCAAATGTCTGTGTCGTCTAGTGTGGTGAAAATAGATAAATTTTCTGCGGTGATTTTTTCTTGTTGTTGCTTTAGGAAATACATTAAGTTTTCTGAAGCAAAGATATTTTCACCTTTTTGAACTAGGTATCTAGCACGTTCAAGTGTTTTGCAAAGCATCATTTCTGCTGCAAATGCTGTTTTGTGCAGATAAACCTGCCAATACATAAGTCGGCGACTCATAAGGAAGTTTTCAATAGAGTAGATACCCTTGGCTTCCACCACGAGTTTGCCGTCCTTTATGTTTAGCATTTTAATAATTCTGGCAGAGCCAATATTGCCTTCGCTCACGCCAGTGAAGAAACTATCACGTCTTAGGTAGTCGAGGCGGTCCATATCTAACTGCCCAGAAACTAGTTCGTGAAGAAATTTCTTGTGATATGTGTTTTTTAGGATTTCAATTGTAAGGCTTAGTTTGCCATTAAATTCCTCGTTAAGTTTCTCAATAATGGCAATGCCAATATCTTCGTGAGAAATGTCTTTGTAGAAGAATTCCTCAAGTGTGTGAGAGAATGGTCCATGCCCCACGTCGTGTAGGAAAATAGCTGCGTATACTGCTTCGGCTTCTTCTGGAGTGATGTCGTTTCCTTTGTTTTGAAGTGTTTTTATGGCTTCGGTCATTAGGAAAAGTGCTCCCAATGAGTGTTGGAAACGGGTATGTTGTGCTCCTGGATACACATAGCATGTGAGACCTAATTGTTTGATACGAGTAAGACGATGCACCATTGGGTGTTGCATCAAATCGTATATTAGGTCGCATGGTATCGTTATGAAACCAAATACAGGGTCGTTAACTATTTTTCGTTTGTTCATTAGATTCCTTTTTTAGTTAAAAGCGCATCCATTTCTTGTTGCACTTTTAGTGCTTCTGCGCGAGCTGCTTCTGCAAAGTTTTCTGTGCTATCTGCATAAATGATGGCACGAGAAGAGTTTACAAGAAGACCACATTGGTCGTTCATACCGTATTCTGCAACAGCTTCTAGGCTACCACCTTGTGCTCCAACACCAGGAACAAGTAGGAAATTGTTTGGGATAATTGCTCTGATGTCTTGTAGCATATTTGCTTTAGTTGCACCTACTACATACATCATATTGTCTTCGTTACCCCATTTTTTAGAAGTTTCTAATACTTGTTCAAATAGTTTTTTGCCAGTTTCTTTGTCTTCTGTAAATTGGAAGTCGAATGCACCTTTGTTTGATGTAAGAGCAAGTAGAGTAACCCATTTACCAGGGTAGGTAAGGAATGGAGAAACACTATCTTCACCCATATAAGGAGCAACTGTTACTGTGTCGAAATCCATGTTGCCGAAGAAGCAACGAGCATACATAGCAGATGTGTTGCCAATATCGCCACGTTTTGCGTCAGCAATGATAAATTGGTCTGGGTAGTTTGCACGGATGTATTCTACTGTGCGTTCTAGCACTTCCCAACCTGCAATACCTAGGCTTTCGTAGAAAGCAAGGTTTGGTTTATATGCCACGCAAAGGTCTGCTGTAGCATCGATGATAGCTTTGTTGAAAGCAAACATAGCATCTTCGTCTTCGAATAGATGCTCAGGAATTTTATTGATATCTGTATCTAAACCAACGCAAAGAAATGATCTTTTGCGTTTGATGTTTTCAAAAAGTTCTTCTCTAGTCATAGTATGTTGTTTTTAAACGGTGGCTGAGCTTGTCGAAGCCCCCGCATATTTTATTTTAATTTTATCGGGCACTTCGACAGGCTCAGTGACCGATAAGATATTATAATTCACTTTCTTTCATTCTTTCTGCATTCTCTGCTATTATCAGTTTGTCGATGCAGTCTTGAATGTCGCCATTCATAAATGCGTTTAAGTTGTAAATAGTATAGTTTATACGGTGGTCTGTGATACGGCCTTGTGGATAGTTGTAGGTACGAATCTTTGCACTACGGTCGCCAGTAGAAACCATTGTTTTACGACGTGAAGCAATATCGTCGATATATTTTTGGTGTTCACGGTCGTAAATCATTGTTCTAAGACGAGAAAGAGCACGTTCACGGTTTTTAGGTTGATCACGTGTTTCTGTACATTCAATCAAAATTTCTTCAACTGTGCCTGTAACAGGGTTTTTCCACATATAACGCAAGCGAACACCAGATTCTACCTTGTTTACGTTTTGACCACCAGCACCAGACGAACGGAATGTATCCCATTTGATTTCACCTTCGTTGATTTCTACGTCAAATTCGTCGGCTTCTGGAAGCACAGCTACGGTAGATGCAGATGTGTGAACACGACCTTGGGTTTCTGTAGCAGGCACACGTTGCACACGGTGCACACCAGATTCATATTTCATAATGCCATAAACGCCTTCGCCTGTTACATTGAAAACAATTTCTTTGTAACCACCAGCAGTACCTTCATTAGCATTTGTTACTTCTACTCTCCAACCTTTAGATTCGCAGTATTTGCTATACATTTTAAATAGGTCGCCAGCGAAAATAGCCGCCTCATCACCACCAGTACCACCACGGATTTCCACAATCGCATTTTTAGCGTCTTCTGGGTCTGATGGAATAAGAAGAATCTTGATTTCTTCTTCCATTGGTGCCACTTGAGGTTCAAGTTCGTCAAGTTCGGCTTTAGCCATTTCGCGTAGGTCTGGGTCGTTTTCTGTTTCTAGAATTTCTTTCGCCCCAGCTATGTTTTGAAGTAGAGTTTTATATCTGTTACCTGCATTTACAATTTGTTCTAGGTCACGATATTCTTTGTTTAGTTTTACGAAACGTTTCATATCAGAAATCACAGCAGGGTCTGTGATAAGGGTAGAAACTTCCTCAAACTTATGATATAAACCTTCTATTTTTTCTAATAATGCAGACATAAATTAATATTCAAATGTTCCTTTTTCGCTTTTAATAGTTAGGTGTGTGTGGTCTGATGCTTCTACACGACCCACAATTTGAGCATCGATGCCAAATGATTTGCTTATTTCAATTACTTCAGCAGCAAATTCTTCTGGTAGATAAACTTCAAGACGATGTCCCATATTAAATACCTTGTACATTTCTGCCCAATCTGTACCACTTTGTTCTTGAATAGTTTTGAATAGTGGAGGAATAGGGAATAGGTTGTCTTTAATAACGTGAACATTTTCCACGAAGTGAAGAATCTTGGTTTGTGCACCACCAGAGCAGTGAACCATACCGTGAATGTTTGGACGAAGTGCGTCTAATAGTTTTTTCACAACAGGTGCGTATGTACGAGTTGGAGAAAGTACTAGTTTGCCTGCGTCAATAGGGCTACCTTCTACTTCGTCGGTAAGTTTTAAACCACCTGAGTAGATAAGTTCACTAGGTACACCAGCATCGTAGCTTTCTGGATATTTTTCTGCTAAATATTTAGCGAACACGTCGTGACGAGCAGATGTTAGACCATTGCTACCCATACCGCCGTTGTATGATTTTTCGTAAGTAGCTTGTCCGTAAGAAGCAAGACCTACAATCACATCTCCAGGAGCAATATTTGCATTGTTGATTACGTCGCTACGTTTCATACGGCAAGTAACGGTGCTGTCTACGATAATAGTACGTACAAGGTCGCCTACGTCTGCAGTTTCACCACCAGTAGCGTAAACGCCAACACCCATTTCACGAAGTTCTTCTAGAAGTTCGTCAGTACCATTGATGATAGCTGAAATCACTTCACCTGGAACTAAAAGTTTGTTACGACCAATGGTAGAAGATACTAGGATATTGTCCACAGCACCTACGCAAAGAAGGTCGTCGATATTCATGATTAATGCGTCTTGCGCAATGCCTTTCCATACAGAAATATCACCAGTTTCTTTCCAATAAAGATATGCTAGTGAAGATTTTGTACCTGCACCATCTGCGTGCATAATGTTGCAATATTCTGGGTCTCCGCCTAGAATATCAGGGATTATTTTACAGAATGCCTTTGGGTAAAGACCTTTATCAATATTCTTAATGGCGTTATGTACATCTTCTTTTGATGCAGAAACACCGCGCATCATGTAACGTTGATTACTCATATATATTAATTTAGTTTGTATCTATATGTTATTGTTCCAGACTGAAGTGTGGTGCCACCTATGGCATTGAACTTCGCTTTCATAGCTGCTTTTTCTGCTTCTTTTCTCAGTGAAGCATCTATAATTGTGGTACCAAGTGCACCTGCTTTCGCAGAAACTACAGTACCTGCTGGGTTTACTTCTATGCTCACCACGATTACACCTTCTTCGTTTCTATTGTATTGTGGAGTAGGTAGTCCGCCGTTTATTGTACGTCCATTAAGGTTGTAACTATGTCCGTTGCCTGTGCCTCCACCCTCGTAAGAGTTTGAATTTGCATCACCAAAAGGATTTCCTTTATTTCCTGCTGTGCCAGTGTTGCCTTGACCAGTAGAAGTGGTGTTTGAGGTTTGTCCTGCTGTAGAGAATGCACCTTTAAGAGCGTTAGCAATTTGTTGTTTTTTAGCTTCTTCGGCTTTCTTTTTCTCTTCTGCTTTACGTTTTTCCTCAGCAATGCGTTTTGCTTCTTCCTCAGCTTTGCGCTTTTCTTCTGCCTTACGTTTTTCTTCCTCTTTACGTTTCTTTTCTGCTTCTTCCTTAGCTTTCTTTATGGCAAGAGATTCCTCAATGTCTTGAGTTTCCATTTCTTCTTCCACAATGTCTGGCTCTGCAGGAGCAGGAGGAGGACTTGTTGGTTGAACAGGTTCTACCTTTGGTTCTTCTACAAGTTGGTCTTCTATTGCACTTTGTGGAGCAGGTTCAAAAAGACCGTCGCCTAAGTCCATGTTGGTGCCATAGTTTACAGAAAGACCTTCTTCTGTATCTGGAATAATAGTAGAAATTCCTGTGAAAATAAGCACAAGAAGAAGTAAAGCGTGTACCACAATAGTGCCAATGGTACCAGCTATCTTACTATCGTTATCTTTTTTCTTTTTACTCATTATTTGTTGATACAGAATGTATTACTCGCGTACAGGACGAGTAGCAATAACTAATTTAAACTTGTTTTTATTAGCTATGTTTAGAACTTTTACTATTTCTCTATAAGGTACACTTTCATCTGCGTAAAGCGCAATGTACATTTCTGGTTCTGCAAGTACTACAGATTTTAGAAATGGTTCAATGTCTTCAAATGCCACTTGGCGTTCTTTATTTTTGCCTTCGGCAACATAGAAATTGATGTTTGAGTCTATGTATACGCGGGTAAGTGGTTTTGCAGATGCTTGTGAACTACTTTGAGGTAAAAGAAGTTTAATAGCACTTGGAGTAACTACTGTTGATGTAATCATGAAGAAAATCAAAAGTAGAAACACTAAGTCTGTCATAGACGACATGCTAAAACTAGCACTTGCCTTATTTCTTTTCTTTAATGCCATAAACTTATTTTATAGGTTCGTTTAGTAAGTCCATAAATTCCATAGTACGGTGTTCCATTTTTTGTACTACAGAATCTAGCATAGAAACTAGGAAGTTGTATGCAAAGAATGCGATAATACCTACAACAAGACCTGCAACAGTGGTAATCATAGCGGTGTAGATACCGTTTGAAAGCACTGTGATGTCGATGTTGTTGCCTGCGTTTGCCATGTCGTAGAATGCTTGGACCATACCAATAACGGTACCCAAGAAACCAAGCATAGGAGCACCACCAGAGATGGTCGCAAGCATGTTGAATCCTTTTTCTAGTTTGTTGGTTTCTATGTTACCTACGTTTTCAATTGCTACAAGAATGTCGTTCATTGGTTTGCCAAGGCGTGAAATACCTTTTTCTACCATACGAGCCATTGGGTTGTTTGCTTGTTGGCAAAGTTTGGTAGCAGAGTCTAGTTTGCCTTCGGTGATATAGTCTTTGATTCTATCCATGAAGGTTTTGTCTTCTTTTGATGCTTTTTTAATGGCAACATATCTTTCAATGAAGATGTAAACTGCCATAATAGAAAGGATTAAAAGTGGAATCATAATCCATGGACCACCTTTTTTTGCCATTTCCCAATAATTCATTTGTGCAACATCTGCTGTTGCCATTGCTGTGCTATCGATAGCTGTTGTAAGTGCTACGTCTGTAATTTGTAATAGGTTCATTGTTATGTTTTTAGTGTTTTTTTTATCTTTCTGTCCCCGCCTCGCGCTCCGCTTGAGACGGGGTTACAACTCTGTGCCACCCTGACGGGTGGAGTTTAATCGGTTTCTTTATGTTCCCCGCCTCGCGCTCCGCTTGAGACGGGGTTACAACTCGATTGCACCCTGCGGGTGCCTTTAATCTGTATTTTTATGTATAATGTAGGGACACAGCGTGCTGTGTCCGTGTTTATTTTTGTAACTGAGCAAGGTATTGCTTAATAGTTTCTTCTAACCCTAAATATAGGGCGTCTGAGATAAGTGCGTGACCAATAGATACTTCGCTAAGAGGTTGTACTTTCTCGAAGAAATAATTTAGGTTTTCTAGGCTTAGGTCGTGACCTGCATTTACATCTAGTCCACATTCAGAAGCGAAAAGTGCAGCTTCAGCAAAAGGTGCAACTGCTTCTTCTCTGCCTTTAGCGTAGTTTGCAGCGTATGGTTCGGTGTAAAGTTCTATTCTATCAGTGCCAATTTTTGCGGCTGCTGCAATGATTTCTTTGCGAGTGTCTGTGAAAATAGAAGTACGAATGCCGTGTTTCTTAAACTCAGAAACCACTTCGATAAGAAAATCTTTGTTTTTGATAGTGTCCCAACCTGCATTTGAAGTTAATGCTTCTGGTGGGTCTGGCACAAGGGTCACTTGAGCAGGTTTTACCTCTGTAACAAGGTCGATAAAAGACTTGCATGGGTAACCTTCAATGTTAAATTCAGTTGTAAGTAGAGGTTTTAACTCACGTACGTCTGAATATCTAATATGTCTTTCATCTGGGCGAGGGTGTACTGTAATCCCTTGAGCACCAAACTTTTCGCAATCTAAAGCTACTTGTAAAAGATTAGGCGTATTGCCTCCGCGGGCATTACGAATTGTAGCTATTTTATTTATATTTACACTTAATTTTGTCATTTTCGTAAAAAATAGTTTACTTTGCAGTATCTAACTCTATATTATCAACGAGCAAAGATACAAAATTATTACCTTTTTTCTATTAATAAATGTTAGAAAGTTTTACACAAATAAAGAAAGTAGCCATTTTTGGTAGTGTTCGTAAAAATGGATTTTCAAAAGCGCTAAGAGATTTGTTTACTGTATTGGAAAACAAGTCTGTGGAGATTCTTTTAGATGCTGAGGTGAATGGATTTGTAGTGGGAAGTCACATTGAAGATTTGCCTAAGTATAGTTTGTTGAAAAAGGAAGATTATCCTTCTGTAGATTTGGCTTTGAGTCTTGGTGGTGATGGTACTTTTTTGAGAACTGCGTATAAAATTGGCGAGGCGAGTATTCCAATTTTGGGTATAAACCTTGGCAATTTGGGTTTCTTGGTGGATGTGCCAGGCGACGAAATTACTACTGCAATCAATGAAATTTTCTCTTCTGGTTTCACTATTGAAGAGCGTTCTGTGCTTTCTTTGAAAAGAAGTGATAATGAACTTAATTCTGTGGCACTCAACGAGATAGCGGTGCTTAAACAGGACTCTTCTTCTATGATTCGTGTGCACACGATTATTAACGGAGAGTATCTTTGCACATATAGAGCCGATGGTCTTTTAATCTCTACTCCAACAGGTAGTACAGCATACGCTCTTAGTGTGGGGGCTTCTATTATGATGCCAGAAAATAAATCGTTTATGCTATCTCCTGTGGCTCCTCATAGTTTAAATTTACGTCCAGTAATTATTCCAGACAATTGGAAAATAGAACTTGAGGTAGAAAGTCGCACAAATCATTTCTTGGTGTCGCTAGATGGACGTTCTTCACTATGCACAAACAGTGTTCGTTTGAGTATAGAAAAAGCGACTTATTCTGTGAAAGTGGCAAAGAGATTGAATCATACATACTTCAATACACTTCGTGAAAAACTAATGTGGGGAGCAGATGCTCGTTTAAGATAAAGTCTTGTATATGAGTGTGATAAGTTTGAGAAATCTGCAACGCAGAGAGCAAGTGATTTTAGGTGTCGACCCTGGTACTACTGTGATGGGATATGGGGTGATAAAGACAGTGGGGAACAAAGCAACTCTGCTTACAATGGGTGTAATCGACTTTAAAGATTGCGAAACTCACTACGACAAACTCAACAAGATTTTCACTCGTGTTACAGAAATTATCAACGAATTTGACCCTGAAATACTTTCTATCGAAGCGCCTTTCTATGGCAAAAATGTGCAGTCGATGCTAAAACTTGGTCGTGCTCAGGGTGTGGCTATTGCTGCATGTATGCAGGCAGGACTTAAAGTGTACGAATATAGCCCTCTAAAAATAAAGATGGCTCTCACCGGCAATGGTGGAGCCTCTAAAGAACAGGTGGCAGACTTGGTTCGCCGATTGCTTTGTATTTCAAAGGAAGAACTTCCTAAAAAACTTGATGCAACCGACGCCGTTGCTGCTGCTTATTGTCATTTCCTACAGCGAGTATAAATTACTCAGCCATATTGTGATATACGTTTTGTACGTCTTCGTCTTCTTCAATCTTATCAAGAAGTTTTTGAACTGATGCTTTTTGTTCTTCAGTTAGAGTTTTGTAGTCGTTTGGAATACGTTCAAACTCTGCACTGTTGATATCAAAGTTGTTGTCTTCTAGATATTTTTGGATAGCAGAATAAGATTGGAAGTCGCCGTAGAATACGATGTTGCCTTCGTCATCTTTGTCTAATTCTTCTACACCGAAGTCGATAAGTTCTAATTCTAGTTCTTCAAGTTCCATACCTTCTTTTGGTACGATTGAGAACACACATTTGTGGTCGAAAAGGAATTGAAGACAGCCAGATGTGCCTAGAGAACCACCGTGTTTTGTAAAGTAGCTACGGATGTTTGATACTGTACGGTTGTGGTTGTCGGTAGCTGTTTCTACGAAGATAGCGATGCCGTGAGGACCGTATCCTTCATAGTTTAATTCCTTGTAATCTGCTTCATCTTTTGATAATGCTTTTTTGATAGCGCGTTCTACGTTTTCCTTAGGCATGTTTTCTTTCTTAGCTTGTTGCATAAGCATTCTAAGACGTGGGTTGCCGTTTGGATCACTACCAGATTCACGTACAGCTATAGTAATTTGTTTACCAATTTTGGTGAAAACGCGGGCCATGTTTCCCCAACGTTTCATTTTGGTCGCTTTGCGATATTCAAATGCTCTTCCCATGATATTATTTAGTTTATATGTTTATTTTTTTTCTGTCCCCGCCTCGCCGTCGCTTTGCTCCTCTGAGACGGGGTTACAACTCTGTGCCACCCTAGCGGGTGGAGTTTAATCGGTATCTTTCTGTCCCCGCCTCGCGCTCCGCTTGAGACAGGGTTACAACTCGATTGCACCCTAAAGGGTGCTTTTAATAGGTAACTCGCTATGCGAGTTTTGGTTTATCTAATTTTAGCTCCAAGTTTTGTTTCGTACGCTTTGATAAGGTTTTGCATTACCTTGTCAATTTGTTTGTCTTGAAGAGTTTTTTCTGCGTCTTGAAGGGTGAAGTTGATAGCGTAAGATTTTTTGCCTTCTTCTAGGTTTTTACCTTCGTAAACGTCGAATAATACTACATTTTTAAGGAGTTTACGTTCTGTTTCGTAAGCTATTTTTTCTACTTCCTCGAAGTTTACGTTTTTGTCTAAAAGTAGAGCAAGGTCACGTTTTACTTCTGGGAATTTAGGAATGTCTTTGTATGTTACTTTGCTGTTTTTAAGTTGTTTAAGGATAAGTTTCCAGTTGAAATCAGCAAAGAATACATCTGTATTGATGTCGAATGCTTTAAGTAATTTTTTGCTTACAATACCCATGCTTACTAGGCATTTGCCTCCTCTTGTGCAGATGTTGATGCCTTGGCTGAAGATGTCTTCTTCGTTTTTAGAAGAAACGCAAGCTTCTGCTTTAATGCCAATGCGAGTAAGAGAAGAAACCACGTATGCTTTAAGATCGAAGAAAGAGAATTTGCGTTCTTTATCTGCCCAAGTTGCATTTGTGTGGTTGCCGGCAAGCCACATACCTAGGTGAAGTTCTTCTGAGTATGCAGAAAGCACGTTATCTTCTTTTTTGTTTTCACTATTGTAGTGGTAGCATTCGCCAAACTCGTACATGCAAATACGGTTTTGACGGTGATTTAAGTTTCTAGAAATGCTTTCAAGACCTCCGAAAAGAAGTGTTTGACGCATTACACTTAAGTCTGTACCAAGTGGGTTCATTATTTTTACAGCGTTTTCTACTGGATAAGATTTCAAGTCGTTGTAATATGAAACCTTTGTTAATGAGTTGTTTAAGATTTCATTAAATCCAGCACCAGAAAGGAAATCAGAAACTTTGTTTTGAAGTTTTGTTGAGTCTGGTTGTTTAGAATAGCTGATAGCAGATTGAAGTGAAACTCCTGGGTTTACATTGTTGTATCCGTAAACACGAAGGATGTCTTCTATTACGTCCACGTCACGTTTTACGTCTGCTCTGTATGGAGGAACAAGAAGATTTAGTTCTTCTTCTGTTTCGCTTTCTATCTTAATTTCTAGTCCTGAAAGGATTTGTTTAACAGTTTCTTTAGAAATTTCAGCACCGATAAGTGAGTTTATTTTATTATAAGTAACACTTACTTTGAAATCTTCAATTGGATTTGGGTAAATGTCTATAATATTTGATGAAATTTGACCACCTGCTACTTCTTGAATAAGTGTAGCAGCACGTTTAAGTGCATAAAGGGTGATATTTGGGTCGCAACCACGTTCGTAGCGGAAAGATGCGTCGGTATTTAAGCCATGGCGACGAGCTGTTTTTCTAATGCTCACTGGGTTGAAATATGCACTTTCGATGAACACTTTAGTGGTGCTTTCTGTTACGCCAGAGTCTAAACCACCAAATACACCAGCAATACACATACCTTCTTCTGCGTTGCAAATCATTAGGTCGTTTTCGCCAAGAGAACGTTCTACGCCGTCTAGAGT
>JAXJWL010000147.1:0-3295 GCA_036308065.1 Paludibacteraceae bacterium | reverse complement strand
TCATTTCTATATTCAACAATTATGTTATTAAAATTATTTATAGCATTTTTTAAAATAGGAGCCTTCACCTTTGGTGGAGGCTATGCTATGATACCCATTATCGAAAAAGAGGTAGTGGACAAAAATCATTGGCTTAGCAAGGAAGAATTTATGGACATGCTAGCAGTTGTTCAAAGTCTTCCTGGCCCTATTGCTATAAATAGTTCAGTATATATCGGCTACAAAATCTCCAACTTTTGGGGAAGTTTGGTTTGCGCATTAGGTACAGCCCTACCCTCTTTCATTATCATTCTACTAGCAGCCATTGTCTTTACAGACATTCAAGACAATCCTACTATAGAGAAGGTCTTTAAAGGCATTCGCCCTGCAGTAGTGGCACTTATTGTTGTGCCTGTGATTTTCATGGCAAAAACAGCTAAAGTAACATGGAAAACACTATGGATTCCAATTGCTGTGGCTGTATTAGTGGTATTTCTAGGACTTTCTCCTGCATACATTATACTCTTGGCAGGTGCTGGAGGCATATTATTTTCTCTAATTAGAAAAGACAAATGATGACATTTCTAGCACTATTTTGGAGTTTCTTGAAAATCGGAATTTTCGGTTTTGGCGGAGGATATGCCATTTTAGCACTTATCGAAAATGAAGTGGTAGATATTCACGGTTGGATGACTACGGCAGAATTTACAGATATTGTAGCTATTTCCCAAGCAACACCAGGTCCTATTGCTATAAACTGCGCCACATACGTAGGCTACACTGCCACAGATTCCATTATTGGTTCTGCTATTGCCACATTTGCAGTTTGCCTTCCTTCACTTATACTTGCCTCACTTGCAGCACGTTTCATCTACAAATTTAGAGACAACAAATACGTGGATGCTGCATTTAAAGGGCTTCGTCCTGCCGTAGTTGGCTTAATTTTAGCAGCAGGTATTTCTCTTGTCAACTCAGAAAACTTCACCGACTACATCAGCGTCATTATATTCGCTGTAGTAGCCATTGCCACATACTTCAAAGCAAACCCAATCTTCCTACTAATGCTCAGCGGCATCGCTGGGTATCTGATATACTAGTTAGGGAGTGAGGAGTGAGGAGTGAGGAGTGAGGAGTGAGGAGTGAGGAGTGAGGAGTTATCAACGAACCTCACTGCGTAGCGAATAATTATTGATGTGGGTTAAAGTTTAGGGATTTTGCCGCAGGCTCGTTTTTTAATTCCTAAACTTTAACCCTCATTAATAATATATAAACTGCACATGGGCAAAAAAAATACGTAAACGCTTTTTTTTGCACTCGGTTTGTATTATCTTTGTAAATTGGATTAAAAGGTAAAGTTATGATTACTAAGATTATTTTAGAAGAGAAGATTTCTGCGGTTTTTAAACTAATAAATTCTGCAGAAAATATAGTGATTACTGCACACAAAGGTCCTGATGGCGATGCTGTGGGTTCATCACTAGGTTTGTATCATTTCCTATATTCATTGGAAAAGAAAACAAACATAATCCTACCAGACACTCCTTCTGAGTCGCTAAACTGCTTGCCAAGTTTTAGTAGTATTCTTACTCTAGAGCAAAACGAAGAAGAGGTAAAAGAAATTTTGAGTAATTGTGACTTAATCTTTTGTTTAGACTTCAATAAAATAGACAGACTAGGCAAACTAGCGCCTTATATTGAAGAACTAAAATGTCCTAAAATTATGATAGACCACCACTTAGACTATGATAATTTTACTGACGTGGTCATTTCACACCCAGAAATAGCTTCTACTAGCGAACTAGTATTTAGACTTATTTGCCGTATGGGTTATTTCTCTGATATGAACCTACAAACAGCAGAATGTATCTGCGCAGGTATGCTTACAGACACAGGCGGTTTGGCATACAACTCAAACCACCCTGAAATTTATACCATTTTCTCTGAACTTCTTAAAAAAGGAGTTGACAAAGATGCTCTTTACCGTAAACTATTCAATAGTTACAACGAGTCTAGAATGAGACTTATGGGTTATTTCTTGTGCGAAAAATTGACTATTCTTCCAGATGGACAAACAGCAATATTCTCGCTTACTCAAGAAGAATTGAAGAAATTTGATTATAAAAAAGGTGATACAGAAGGCTTTGTAAATATGCCACTTTCTATTAGTGGCATTCGTTGCTCAATTTTCTGTAGAGAAGAAAATGATAGAATCAAGATTTCAATGCGTTCTGTGGGAGACTATTCTGTGAGCGACCTTGCAGGCAAACTATTTGGTGGCGGTGGACACAAAAATGCCGCTGGTGCAGAATCAAAACTCACCATGAAAGAAACAATCGAAAAAATTAAAAATGAATTAGGAAGTCATAAATAAGTAAAGTTGATTTTTGGCTACGCATGGAATTAATTGCACAAGAATTCCACATTCCTAATTATTCACTGACGTTCATCAGTACGTCCTAATCCTAATTAATATGAAACACATAATAATATTAGGCGATGGCATGGCAGACGAGCGCATCGCTAAACTAAATAACAAAACACCACTAGAAGCAGCAAATAAACCATACATCGATTTAATTGCTAAAAAAGGCTGCACAGGGCTATTTAACACAGTACCTGCGGGTTTCAAACCAGGTAGCGAAATAGCAAATATGTGTGTGCTAGGCTACGATGTGAGAACTGAGTTTGAAGGTCGTGGTTCGCTAGAAGCTGCTAGTATTGGTGTAAGCATAATGCCTGGCGAAATGGCTATGCGTTGCAATCTTATCTGCGTGCAAGACGGCAAAATTAAAAACCACTCTGCAGGTCACATTAGCAACGAAGAAGCGAAAGAACTTATCGAATTTCTACAAGCCGAACTTGGCAACGACATTTTCACATTTCACAATGGCATTTCATACCGTCATTTGCTTATCATGAAAGGTGGCAAAAAGCAAATTACTTGCACTCCTCCTCACGATGTGCCAGGTGCAGAAGTAAACAGCGTGCTAGTGAAAGCAGACGTAGTAGAAGCTGAAGAAACAGCAAGACTTCTAAACGAATTGACACTAAAAAGCCAAGAACTTCTTGAAAATCACCCTGTTAACTTAAAAAGAAAAGCAGAAGGCAAAGACCCTGCAAACAGCATTTGGGTGTGGTCTCCAGGTTATAAACCAAGCATGAAGACCCTAAAAGAGAAATTTGGCATTGGTAGCGGAGCGGTAATTTCTGCAGTAGATTTAATTAAAGGTATTGGCGTGTATGCAGGTTTGGAATCTATAGAAGTGGAAGGTGCAACAGGTCTTTACAACACCAATTACGAAGGCAAAGCAGAGGC
>JAXJWL010000146.1:0-2519 GCA_036308065.1 Paludibacteraceae bacterium | reverse complement strand
GTTTTGCGAGCTTTTGCTCTACGCTCCTCGTTCCAAAAACGTTCACGAGCATCTAGCACCACAGTTTCTACCTCTTTTGGAGTTAAACACCATTGCACTGCTGTATCAATACGCACAAAAAGTGCCAACGAACTTTCTTTTGTTAGACCATATTTGCGCAGAAGAGTATCTGCAAGGAAAACATCGGCAAGCGATGCAGAATCTATTGGCAACTGACGTGATAGATTGCGTGCCACCCAAGGGGTGTAACGAGTCATTTTCAGTTGAAGTTTTGCCTTGTTGCTAAGTCCGTATGCAAGTCTATTTACAAAATTTCTATTGCCAAGATTTGGTTCAAGGTCGTATTTTCCACACTCTGGTGCTTCCTTTTCTAAATACTCAATGCATGTTTGCAAATCTTTCACTGAACTTACCCAACCATTGCTATCTAGCTGAGCAACAACGTCGTTCCATGTATCATTTGGCTTCACATAAAGGTATTTATACGTAGCCGACTCTGGATTGGCATTGATATTTGGTCCTAAAAACACCTTGTAGAAGTAGTAACCTACTCCACTCGCTACAACCAATAAGATTAAAATTACAATTGATATTATTTTTTTCATTTAATTCAATTTTTCATGCAAAATATGCGCATTTACATTTTTCTATAGATACACACCCTACGGGCGTGTCTTTTTTGAATTCATTTATACAGGCGTCGCCAGTGCTACGCACTTCTGACACCTGCCTACAATTAAGACAAACCCTCTACGAGGGTTAAAGTTACACAATGCTATGCATTATGTGACTCTTCGCTACATTCCTAACTGCATCCTCGCTGCCATTTCGATGGTGCGGAGTTTGTCTTTGTAAAAGTTGTTGGCATTTACTTTGTCGATGGCAAGGGCAGCATCTGAGTTGCCTTCCCAGCGGCGGCAAAGGTAAAGCGAGTTGTAAATGCGACCTATTTGGTATTCGCGTGAGAAACGAAGTCCTAGAGCATAATCTTCTCCATAACTAACGTTTGGCACGCCGTATTCACGAAGTAGCGGAGTGAAAAATGCACGAGGAGCACCCAAACCATTTATGCGAAGCGCATTGTTACGTCCATTGTCTGGAGTCCATTCCGCATGGTCTATAAGTCCAGGAGGAAGCACTTCTAGGTTGAAGTTTGTCATGGTATAAGAACCAATAAGCATAGCGCAATTTTGTGCATAAAACTCGTCAACAATTTGTTGAAGCACGTTGTCGCCATCATAAAGGTCGTCGCTATCTAGTTGCACTGCAAACTTACCGCAAGCAGGATTGTTTACACCTTCCATCCAACAACCACCAATGCCAAGTTTTGTAGATTCTGGCACAATATGCACTAGTCGAGAATCTTGCGCAGCAATCTCACGCAACAACTCTGTTGTGCCATCGGTAGAATGATTGTCGATTACAATTACATTGAATGGGAACGAAGTCTTTTGATTTAAAGCCGAGCGCACCGCATCTGCCACAGTTTTCACACGGTTACGTACAGGAATTATCACAGAAGCCTCATTTTCAAATGCTACTCCTGAGAAGTCAACATCTTTAAATTTAGGTTCTAAATATGCTCCAGTTTCCTTTAAATATGCAGTGAAAGCCTTCTCCATTTCAATTTGCACAGCACGATTGCGTGGATTTACATAGTCAAACTGTTTTTCACCACTTTTGCGAGTATCCTCTTCCATTTCGGTGTAAAGAACCTCATCAATGTGAACAATTTCACCTAAATTTGACAATGCCAAACGAATTGCATACCAAGTAGCGAACTCATATTCAGCAATGTTTATTGCACGCACATCCTCTACTCTAACTAGCACAAGTGAACCAAAATTGAAATCGTCGCGCACGCTACCTAGTTGATACTCAATAGTTGGCACTACGCTGGTTTCACCGTTCATTACTTGATAATAGTTTGAATAAACCATCGATGCACTAGTATCATTTGCTACAGAAACAAATCTTTTCAAAGAAGATTTAGATAGTTCGATAGGCGATGTTTTCATATACAACAAGGCATATTCAGTATCCAAACCTTGCAACAATGGTAGCAGAGAAGCATCACCAATGTTTTTCCCAAGCACAACGCACTTTTCTGCGCCAGCATCTATAAATGTTTGTTGCAACGCATCATCTTGTTGCAATATAACAGCAGTTATTGTAGACATAGTTTATTTATTATGTGTTTTTGTAAGGAATTCTTCACGGTCTTTCACCACTTTAGCCTTTTTAGCATACATAATTAGTCTTAAAGATTGACCATAACTAAAGTAATTTATCATCCAGTTGAAGAATACAATAAATTTATTTTTCACTCCTAGAATAGAACGTAGGTGAACTACCAACCACATAAGCCATGCAAAGAATCCGCCCATTTTAATGCCTGCAAACTCTGCCACAGCCTTGTTTCTACCCACTGTAGCCATTGTTCCAAGGTTTTTATAACGGAATGGTTTCATTTCTTTGCCTTTGTCTAGTCTTTTTAGGTTTTTAGCCAAAAGATTGCC
>JAXJWL010000145.1:0-1734 GCA_036308065.1 Paludibacteraceae bacterium | reverse complement strand
GACTTAGACGAGATTAGGGTAGTACTAAAAGAAATGCTAGAACTGTCCGATTTAGTGAAGTTTGCAAAATTTGTGCCTCTAGAAAATGAAAACGAAAGAGTGGTGCTAAATGCCTTTATGATTGTAGAAAAAACTACAAAAGAAGAAGCACTAGCAGACACATCTGCAACTACTCAAAACCAAACTGCTCCAGAACAAAGAGGAGAAAATAACGAAAACCAAGAAAAAATATCTCAAGAATGATAACATTTGCAAATCCATGGTGTTTGTTGTTGCTGTTGATAATCCTTGCAATTATTGCATATTATGTTTACAACAGAAAAAGACTAACAGCAGAAATACGTTTTTCAACGATAAAGGTGTTTCAAGAAATGCCAAAAAACTATAAGCATTATTTGAGATACCTACCACTTGCATTGCACATGCTTGCTCTTGCGGCACTTATCATTGCCATTGCTCGACCACAAAAGAGCGATAGTTGGAGCAATCAAACCACAGAAGGTATCGACATTGTAATGTCGGTGGATATTTCTTCGAGTATGCTTGCCGAAGACCTTAAACCAAACAGACTTAGAGCTGCAAAAAAGGTGGCAACAGAGTTTATCTCTTCTCGCAGAAACGACAATATTGGTCTTGTGGTGTTTGCAGGTGAGAGTTTCACACAATGTCCGCTTACTGTAAACCATGCCGAACTTATCAACTTGCTTAATGGTATAGAAAGTGGCATGATAGAAGATGGTACAGCCATTGGTTCTGGTCTTGCTACTGCCGTAAACAGAATTAAAGATAGCAATGCAAAATCTAAGGTGATTATTTTGCTTACCGACGGTTCAAACAATAGAGGACAAATTGCTCCTTCTACCGCAGGTGAAATTGCAAAAAGTTTTGGCATTAGAGTGTATACCATTGGGGTAGGTACTCGTGGCATGGCTCCATATCCTTTCCAAACACCATACGGTGTGCAATATCAAGATGTGGAAGTGGATATCGACGAAGAAAGTCTTAAAAATATTGCAGAAACCACTGGTGGTGAATATTTTAGAGCCACAGATACAAAGAGTTTAGCTTCTATCTACAAAGAAATAGACCAACTAGAGAAAACAAAAATCCAAGTGAAAGAGTTTAGCAAAAAAGAAGAACTATATCACTGGTTTGTGCTTGCTTTAGTGGTTTGTTTGATTGGAGAAATTACATTAAGAAATACAGTGTTTAAATCTATTCCATAATATGTTCAGATTTGCTCGCCCAGAATATCTCTATTTGCTAATGTTGATACCTGTACTTATAGGTTTCTTCTATTATGCACTTATTATAAAATCGAAGAGATTAAAGACTTTAGGAAATAAAGCTCTGCTTAGAGGACTTATGCCAGAGGCTTCTCACATACGCCCAAGAGTGAAGTTTTGCATGCTTCTCACTGCATTGATTCTGTCTATCTTTATGATGGCAGGTCCACAATTTGGTTCTAAACTTGAAAAACAAAAACGTCAAGGTGTGGAACTTGTAATAGCAGTGGACGTGTCGAACTCTATGCTTTCGCAAGACTTAAAACCAGATAGAATGTCTCGTGCCAAAAGGGTGTTGAACCATTTGATAGACAACCTTCAAAACGACAAAGTAGCACTTATGATATTTGCAGGTGATGCATACGTGCAAATGCCACTTACTACAGACGTGTCTTCTGCAAAAATGTTTTTGTCAAACATCAATCCGGGTATGGTGCCTGTGCAAGGT
>JAXJWL010000144.1:0-4501 GCA_036308065.1 Paludibacteraceae bacterium | reverse complement strand
ACCATAAGGTCAAACTTCATATTTTGACCGATTTTCTTGGTGTTTGGGTTTTCAAAGATAGGTTTTAGAGCCTCTAAAATTTCACCTTTATTAGATTCGTTTACAGGAATGTAGTAGCCTTCTGTTTCTTTCCAAGAAAAAGAAAGACCTAAAAGCTTGTCGTTGTATACATCAAGACCTGTGGTTTCGGTATCAAAACAAAATGTGTTTTGTGTGCTCAAATTCCCGATGAAATCGGCAAAATTTGAACTTTCTACAAGTGTATAATTATGTGGTGTATTTTTTATGGAATTTCTATCAGAAATGGCGGTTTCATCGGCAATTTCTGCTTGTGTGTCTGCTTCGTCAAACAGGTCGAAAAGAGAGAGTTGTTTAGGTTCTGCAGATTTTTTTGGACCTTGAGCTTGTCGAAGGGCAGCAGGAGCGGCGGTGCCTTCAGAATATTTAGAAATAAGTGTTCTAAACTCAAGTTCTTGGAAAATATTTAGAAGTTCTGCCGTATTTGGACTTTTTACTACAAGTTCTTCTTCGTTTAGAGAAATAGGGGTATCAGTTTTAATGGTAGCCAAGAAACGAGAAAACTTAATTTGCTCTATATTGCTTTCCACTTTGGTTTTAAGCGCCCCCTTAAGTGACTCTGTATTAGCAAGTAAGTTTTCAATACTGCCAAATTCTTGTAGAAGTTTCACAGCAGTTTTTTCGCCTACACCAGGACAACCTGGGATATTGTCGCTACTATCACCCATAAGTCCAAGCAAGTCAATCACTTGTGCCTGATTTTCAAGACCATATTTAGCTTTCACTTCTTCCACGCCCAATATTTCATATCCGCCAGAGTGCTTTGGTCTGTACATGAAAATATTCTCCTCTACAAGTTGTCCGTAGTCCTTGTCGGGAGTGAGCATATATACTGTAAAACCTTGTTTAGCAGCTTGTTTTGCAAGAGTTCCTATTACGTCGTCTGCCTCATAACCACTCACTTCGTAGATAGGAATATTGTATGCTTTAAGCAATGTTTTTATGTAAGGAACAGCCTTTTTTATGTCCTCTGGAGTAGATTCTCTTTGTGCTTTATATGCCTCAAACGCCTCGTGACGAAATGTAGGTCCAGCAGGGTCGAATGCCACCCCTAGGTGAGTTGGTTTTTCCCTTTTAAGAATGTCTTCTATTGTGTTTACAAACCCCAAAATAGCAGAAGTGTTTAGCCCCTGCGAGTTGATTCTTGGATTTTTTATAAAAGCAAAATAAGACCTGTATATCAGTGCGTAAGCGTCTATAAAGAAGATTCTTTTCATATACTCATTTTTACAATAATGGGCAAAATTAGTGATTTTATTCATAATTTTATTATATTTGTAAAGCAATTAATTTCAAAACAGTAGAGATGAGAGAAAATGCAAATATAAAAAGCACTAGAATAAAAGATTATTACACAGATAAATGGAACATGATAAAGTCTGTTCTATTTACTGCAATTTTCTCTCTTGCATTCGTAAATCTTTACAAACCATTTGAGTCTGCTCGTTGGGTAGACGTTACAGAGGTGGGATATTTTATATATTCTTGCCTTTTTGTGTTTGTAGGCATTTGTGTGATTGCTATTAGCCGTATTTTAATGTATATTTTCGTACAAAGGGTGTCTCTTAGCTACTTAGAATACATTATTTGGCTTATAATGGAGGTGATAATCCTTTCTGGATTCTATACTCTTTATGTGATTTGGATAACTCCAAGTCTAGAATTCTTCAAATACGACGACATTATCACTGTTTTCAGAGAGGTAAATATTAATACTTTACTTGTTGTCTTTATACCTTATTTGGTGTCTTGGCTTTATATCAATAATATCAGTTTAAGACAACGTGTTTTGGAGTTAGAAGGTCTTGGACTTACACAAGTGGGAGTGGTAAATTTTGCCGATGAAAAGGGCGAAAATAAGCTGTCGCTCTCTTTAAATAGTTTGATTTTTATTGAGTCAGCCGACAACTATGTAGAGATAAATTATATCAGTCAAAACAAGTTGAATAAGTTCCTTTTGAGAAACTCTATGAAGCGTATGGAGGAACTACTTGTTGGTACAAATGTATGTCGTTGCCATAGGTCTTTTATAGTGAATATGGAGCACGTTACTGCAATGCGCAGAAATGCAGACGAACTAGAAATGGAGTTTAAAATTCCTGATATAAAGAAGATTCCTATCTCTAAAACCTACGTGAAAAAAATAAGCGAGATGTTTATGCATCTCGCTCCGAAATTGTCTGAGGATTCTCCTTCTTAAAGAGGCCTCACTGAGTGATACTTTAAAATTAGAATTAACTGTATAAGAAACGTTTTATACTCTTTTTAGGTGTTTTTGCAAACTCTTCTGCTACAAGTTCAAAGTTGCTTATCTTGCAGAAACGTGGTATAAGTTTGTTTACTTTAGCGCAGTTCATCTCCATAATTTCTTCTGGAGTTTTGCCTGTTTCTTTCTTAATAGCAGCAGTATCGGCATAAACTAGAGCAACCAATTTGTCTCCTCTGCTCACTACCACAGATTCTATCACGTAAGGCATGTTATTTACCTTATCTTCAAGTTCTTCTGGGTAGATATTTTGGCCATTGCCACTTAAAATCATGTTTTTGTTTCTACCACGGATAAAGATGTTGCCTTGTGCATCGATTACACCAAGGTCGCCTGTTTTCATCCAACCATCTTCTGTAAAGATAGCGTCTGTAGCAGCTTGGTTTTTGTAGTAACCAGTCATTACGCTTTCGCCTTTCACCATGATTTCACCAACCACTTTTTGAGGGTTTTCAGAATCGATTTTCACCTCCATTCTGTCCACTATTCTACCGCAAGAACGTATTTTAAACTCGTTCCAAGGAGTGTAGGCAATAAGAGGAGCACATTCTGTCATACCATAGCCCACGCAGTATGGGAACTTGATTTGTTTTAGGCATTTTTCCACTTCGTGGTTAAGTGCAGCGCCACCAATAATTAGATATTTCAGGTTGCCACCAAAGGCAGACATAAGTTTGTCGTAAACCTTTCTTCTAATAATCTTATTGATGCCTGGAATGTACCAAAGCACGCGTACTGCAGGTTTGTGGATAGCAGGGAAAATAGATTTTTTAAAGATTTTTTCTATTACCAATGGCACGGTAAGCATCATGTAGGGGTGTACTTCTGATAATGCTTTTAATAACACTTGAGGGGAAGGGGTGCGGTTTAGGAAGTAAACATGACAACCACCTGCCAATTGATAAAGGAATTCAAATGTAAGGCCAAACATGTGAGCAAGTGGAAGCATAGAAACCACGTTCCAACCAGCTTGATTTGGAATCCAGTCTTGACCGAATGTAACATTTGAACTAATGTTTTTGTGAGTAAGCACTACGCCTTTAGGGTCGCCTGTACTACCAGAAGTATAGTTGATAATAGCAGGTTCGTCGAAATTGTCTGTAGCGTAAGTAACTTTTGTAGGGTCGAAACCTTCTGGATACTCAGCTGCAAACAATTTGTCCCAAGAAGCGTGAGCGTTTTTAATCTCATCGTTCTTTCCGTAATAAAGTTCTAATGTATTTTGGCAAATAATAGCATCAACTTGGTTTAGTTCTTCCACTTTAAGGTTTTTCCAAACCACGTCGCCTACCATAAATATGCGTGCGTCAGAGTGTTTTACAAGTGCGTATATGCTCTCTGGGGTGAAGGCGTCCATAATAGAAACTGCCACTGCTTCGTAACTTACAGTTGCTAGCATTGCTATAGCCCAGTGGCTACTGTTTCTACCGCAAAGTGCTACTTTGTCGCCTTTTTTAAGTCCTATTGCTTTAAATAAAACGTGAATGCGAGCAATGCGCTCTGCCATTTCACCGTATGTAAACTCACCACCATCATCGTAGTCTGTCATTGCAGGCTCTTTCCAGTCGCGTCTGATGGTTGTTTGTAGATAATCTAAAAAATGTCTATTAGGTTTCATAAATAAATTAATTTAACGTGGTGCAAAAATACAATTATACCCCCGCACTCGTGTATTTTTACGATAAAATGGGATATTTGGGGCAAAATTTGGGGTGAAATTCGGTATAGAGGGGTGGAAATAGTTAGGAGTGAGGAGTTAGGAGTGAGGAGTTGTAACTCGCATAGCGAGTTTGGTCTTTTATTGTAGGCAGGTGTTGAGCGTAGCGATAACGCCTGTGTTGTATGTATAACAATCCCACCCACCACCCCTTAACCCCCGATGGGGGTTAAAAAACAAACGGCTGACATAATTGCCAGCCGTTTGTTATGTAGGAACGCTTAAGCGTTATATTAAATTTGTTTGAAGAAGTCGTTGCCTTTGTCGTCTACTAGGATGAATGCAGGGAAGTCTTCTACTTCGATTTTCCAGATTGCTTCCATGCCTAGTTCTGGGTATTCAACGCATTCGATGCTCTTAATGTTGTTTTGAGCAAGGATAGCAGCAGGACCACCGATAGAGCCAAGGTAGAAACCACCATATTGTTTACATGCGTCTGT
>JAXJWL010000143.1:0-10363 GCA_036308065.1 Paludibacteraceae bacterium | reverse complement strand
CACTTCACCTATTCCCTGCACACGAGTCTGGTTGGGTACCAAAAGTACTTACCTGCTCTGCATTCCACAAAATAGGTATAGAAGAAGTTTGGCAAATGATGGAAGAATACATCGCTTTCACCAAAAAGAATGGATATTTCGATGTGAAACGTAAGCTTCAATCTAAATATTGGATGTACGAAACCATCGACGAAGCCCTACGCAACCATTTCTACAAAAATCCAGAAATAGAAGCACAGCTTTCAGACATGGAAATAAAAATCAGCAATGACGAGATAAGTTCCTTCATTGCTGCCACAAAACTTCTAGATTCGTATTTTAAGAAATAATCCTACTCCTCCGTTGCCATGCCTTCTACTGGGATTTGGCGACGGAAGGCTTCGCCTAGCGAGATAAGAGTTTCTGTAGATGCGATACCTCTGATATTTTGAATTCTATCGTGTATTATGCTTAGGAAATGCTTGTTGTCTTTTGCATAAATCTTCACATAAAGCGCAAACTTACCTGTAGTGTAATGACATTCTACCACTTCTGGAATGCTTTTAAGTCCTTCTACCACATGAGAAAAATCATTTGCATCTTTTAGGTAAATACCCATATATGCACATGTGGTATAACCTACTCTAACAGGGTCTAGTGTAAACTCTGAGCCTGTAATTACTCCCATGCTGATAAGTTTTTGCACACGTTGGTGAATAGCCGCACCAGACACGTTGCATTCACGAGCAACTTCAAGAAAAGGAGTTCTAGCATTTGAAGATACAAGTTGAAGTATCTTTTCATCCAATTTATCTAATGTTACTTTTTCCATATTTTTATTTTTTCTGTTTAAAATCCGATAAAATGAGTTACAAAACTACTCATTTTCGCCGACAAAGATATTACTTTATCACAAATTATACAAAAAATGCTATAATTTGAGAAAAATATTGTATTTTTGTGCCGAAAAACATATTTTCTAAACATAGATTTAAAATTAATGGCTAGTAGAAAGAAAAATTATAGCACAAAACAAGTAATCGAGAACCTTGAGCTTTGGCAATCTTTGACTAAAGAAGAGCAAGCATATCTTGAATCAAACATTGAATTTATAAGTTACAAAAAGAATGCTATCATCTATTCAGACGGCGAAGAACCAACAAAACTTTTAGGTGTATTGAATGGTTTTGTAAAGATAAACAAAGAAGGAGTTGGTGTGCGCAGCCAAATAGTAAGAATTATAAAACCAAACGAACTTTTTGGTTATAGAGCAATGTTTGCTGGGGAAAAATATATTACCACAGCCTACGCAGTAGAAGCTACCACAATATTTGCAATACCTAAAGAAGTAATCACAAAACTACTAAGCGAAAACGCAAAACTTGCATTTGAGTTTATTAGATTCCTTTCTATCGACCTTGGTATCTCAGATTCACGTGGCATTGTACTTACACAAAAACACCTACGTGGCAGACTTGCAGAGACTATTCTTCACTTAAAAGAAAACTATGGCACTCTAGAAGATGGCAACACACTTGTTATCAATCTTTCTCGTGAAGACCTTGCGAGCCTTTCAAATATGACCACTTCAAATGCCATTAGAACATTGTCACAATTTTCTAATGACGGACTTGTAAGTGTTACTGGCAGAAGCATCACAATTTTAGACCTAGAATTGCTTCGCAGAATTGCTAAATACGAATAATTATGGACTTTTTAAGTGGCAATATCATACAAATACTAGAGATAATAGGCACAATATTGGGCCTAATATACCTTTATTATGAATACCGTGCGAGTTCTTCTCTATGGATTGTAAATATTGTTATGTCTGCCATTTATGTGATAATATATTTCTCAGAAGGTATTTACGCCTTGGGATGCATGAGTATATACAATATTCTTGCTGCTATCTACGGCATACTTATGTGGAAATATTCAAAGACCTCAGACCAAAAAGAATTGCCTATCACTAGCATTCCTAAAAAAGTGCTTTTAAACTCATCTATAGTAATGATAGTGCTTTCTGCGGTGCTAGTTTATGTATTGCATAAGATTTCAGACTCTGGAGATTTACTATACAACACACTAGATGGTCTTGCCTCTAGTGCCACCATTATTTCTCTATATTGGCTTGCAAAAAAATACAAGGAACAATGGTTTGGTTGGATATTTGTAAACTTCATAAGCGTGGTTTTATATCTAATTACTGGTCTATACTTCACAGCTGTGCTTTACACCTTATATATAATAGTGGCAGTGGCAGGCTACAAAGAATGGACAAAACTAATGAACAATGCTAAAGCCTAACGAAATAGAAGTAGTAATTTTAGCCGAAGGCGACTACCCTACTCACGAGTTGCCACTTGGCATTTTGAATAGTTGCGACAAGGTGATTTGTTGCGACGGTGCTGCTAACACCTATATTAATATAGGAAAACTGCCTTTGGCAACAATTGGCGACGGCGACTCAATAAATGAAGAACTAAAAAGTAAACTAAATTTTATTTTTGTCCCAGACCAAGAAACCAACGACCTAACCAAAGCAATAAACTACGCAAAAAATCTAGGTTATAAAAACATTGCTATACTTGGCGCCACAGGCAAAAGGGAATGCCACACCATTGGAAACATTAGTTTGCTAATGGAATATAAAAAAATGGGGCTAAATGTAACAATGTTTACAGACTATTGCTGTATTTTCCCATGTAAAGACTATATTTGCATAGAATCTAAGGCAGGGCAACAAATTTCTATCATAAACTTTGGTGCTACAAACCTAACTAGCGAAGGTCTCAGATATCCTATCTACGATTTCACTGCCCTATGGCAAGGCACGCTAAACGAGTGCACTTCTAACCAATGTAGCATCAAGGCGAATGGGGAGTTTCTTGTAATCTTAGATTATCTTTATTAAACCTTTATATAGTAATATCGTCTAAGAGATATAAACAAATTAAATTTTATAAGTTATGAAAAACATTATTTTATCAATTGTATTGGGTGTTATGTGTATGTCATGTTGTTCAAATAAATATGCTGCTGCAAATATTTCTGGCGATTGGAAAATTGACAATGTATTGGGCACAGAAGTAATCGCTGCAGAAGAAACTCCATTTATCTCTTTCCAAACAGAAGAAGCTCGTTTCTACGGAACAACAGGTTGCAACAGTTTCTTTGGAGAATTTAAAACTTCAAACAATAAAGAAGACATTATGCTAACAAATGTAGGTTCTACTAAAAAACTTTGCGAAAACATGCAAGTTGAAGATGCTATTTTCTCAGCTTTCGTTCAAACAGCATCTGTAGAATACAACAACGAAAAAATGCAACTTAAAGATGCTAGCGGAAAAGTGGTAATGGAACTGTCTTCTATCAAGAAATAATACAATTATGTTACAAAACACACTTTTTAATCACTAAAAAGTTTAAAATTGCACAAATTTTTCAAGTTTGTGCATTTTTTTTGCTTAAAATTGTAGTAGTTCTAAATTTATAACTATCTTTGCATCGTTAAACCAAAACTCAAATTATTAACTAAAATTTAATGTTATGTCAGCAGTTGCAGATAAAGTAAAAGCAATTATCGTTGAAAAATTAGGCGTTGAAGAAAGCCAAGTAGTAAATGAAGCTAGCTTCTCTAATGATCTAGGTGCAGATTCTCTTGACACCGTTGAAATGATCATGGACTTCGAAAAAGAATTCGGAATCTCTATTCCTGAAGAAGAAGCAGAAAACATCTCTACCGTTGGTGACGCTATCGCATTCATCGAAAAAAACGTTAAATAATTCTCGTACATGAGAGAAAGAAGAGTTGTTGTAACAGGTCTTGGTGCGCTTACCCCAATAGGTAATGACGTTCCTACATTTTGGGAATCTTTAGTTAATGGAGTCAGCGGAGCAGGACCTATTACACATATAGACACTACAAAGTTTAAAACGCAGTTCGCCTGCGAAGTAAAGAATTTTAATCCCCTTGACCATTTCGATAGAAAAGAAGTAAGAAAACATGATTTGTTTTCTATCTATGCCATCGTTGCTGCTCGCCAGGCAGTGAAAGACGCAAACATAGACACCGAGGCGGAAGATTTGAACAAAATCGGAGTTATCATGGGTGTGGGTATTGGAGGAATCGGCACTTTCGAAAACGAAATGATTGATTTCTGTAAGGGCGATGGAACCCCTAGATTCAACCCATTCTTTATTCCAAAAATGATTGTTGACAGCGCAAGTGGTCATATTTCTATGGAATACGGATTTAGAGGTCCCAACTATGCATGCGTTTCTGCTTGTGCGTCTAGTACAAGCGCTATTTCCGTGGCATACGATCAAATTAAGCTAGGTAGAGCAAACATTATGATTACTGGTGGTGCAGAAGCTCCTATTACCAATGCAGGTTTGGGTAGTTTCAACTCAATGCACGCTATTTCTACCAGAAATGATAGCCCTGAAACAGCTTCTCGTCCATTCAGTAAGTCTCGCGACGGTTTTGTAATGGGTGAAGGTGCCGGTTGCCTAGTGCTAGAAGACCTAGACCATGCTCTAGCTCGTGGTGCTAAAATTTATGCTGAAGTAGCTGGCGTTGGTGCCTCTGCAGATGCATACCACATTACAGCTCCACATCCAGAAGGTTTAGGTGCGATTGCAGTGATGCAAAATGCTCTAGACGATGCTAATATGAAGCCAGAGGAAATAGACTACATTAACGTACACGGCACTTCAACTCCTCAAGGAGATATCGCTGAAACAAAAGCTATTAAAGCGGTATTTGGTGAACACGCGTACAAGTTAAATATTAGTTCTACTAAATCTATGACTGGACACTTGCTTGGTGCGACAGGTGCTGTAGAAGCTATAGCGAGCATATTGGCTGTAAAAAATGACATCGTCCCTCCTACTATCAATTTCACAGGTGAGGAAGATGAAAATATAGATTACAATCTGAATTTTACCTTCAATAAAGCACAAAAACGCGTAGTCAACGCAGCCTTATCTAATACATTTGGATTCGGCGGACACAATGCAAGTATAATAGTCAAAAAATACAAATAAAATTTGTGATACTGACTCTTATACAGAGAATAAAACTTCCCGCAAAGGAGAAACAAAATTATTCTAAGTTAAAAAAAATATTAGGTTTTAGTCCCAGAAACTGGGACTATTACCAATTAGCTCTTACACACAGTTCTGTATGTAATGAGTATAGATCTAGATTGCAGAACAATGAGAGATTGGAATTCTTAGGTGATTCTGTACTAGGCACTGTTATATCTGAAATCCTTTACGAAAACTACTCAAACAAACGTGAAGGCGAACTTACCAATCTACGTTCAAAAATAGTTCAACGTGCCACTTTAGACAGCCTAGCTGTGAAAATTGGCCTAAACAAACTTGTATCTTCAAACGAACACACCCCACAATTTAAAGCACATATCAATGGCAATGCTTTTGAAGCACTTATGGGCGCCATTTTTATGGATAGAGGATACAAAAAAAGCAAGAAATTTATACTTAAACTTATAAAAGAGAAGCATATAGACATAGAAAAGTTGTCTAAACAAGAAGTTAACTTTAAATCTAAGTTTATAGAATGGACTCAACACAGAAAAGTTGATTATGAGTTCATCTTTGAACCTCCAATCTTCGAGAAATCTACAAACTCTTCTAAGTTTACTACAAAACTTAAAGTAGAAGGTATATTAGTGGGGACCGGCACTGGTTATACAAAAAAAGAAGCTCAACAATTGGCATGCAAAAATGCGCTTATCAAGATAAAACAAAAGAGTTTTAGAAGAGAATTGAGCAGCGTTAAACCAGATATTTCTTTAGTAAAAGATCCTAACAATACTAATATTAACAATTAAAAATGGAAAAAGAATTTGTATTATCAACCATGATTCACCAACAAGCTGAAAAGTATGGTGATCGTGCAGCTATTTATGGCAGGAATGATGAGACAGGTCAATGGGAGGCGATTTCGTGGAGAGAGATGGACAAGACTGTAGAGGCGCTGGCTGCTGGTATTATCGGTTTAGGTGTAAAATCTAACGACCGAGTGGGTATCTTCTCACAAAACATGTGCGAAATTATTATGGCAGACTATGCCAACTATTCTGCACACGCAATTACTGTACCACTTTATGCAACATCTACTGCAGCACAAGTGGAATTTATTGTAAATGACTCTGAAATAGGTGTTATTTATGCAGGCGAGCAATATCAATATGATGTGGCTTTAGAGGTTTTAAAGAGTTCTAAATGCCTTCGTACTATTGTGGCTATCGACCCTAGCATCGACCTTAAAGGAGAAAAAAATGCAATTCGCTATAGCGATTTACTTGCGGATGGCTTAAAAAATCCTCGTACTGAGGAGATTGCAGCTCGTAAGGCTCTAGCAACAAATGAGGACTTAGTAAATATTCTTTACACCTCTGGTACCACAGGAAACCCTAAAGGTGTGGAACTTCGTCATTACAACTATGCAGAGGCAATGCGTATTCATAACATTCGCCTAACAACAGCAACAGACAAGGATACTTCTATGGCATTCCTTCCTATCACTCACGTATTTGAACGTGCTTGGGATATGTTCTGTTTACAAAAAGGTATTAGAATTTATGTAAACAAACGTCCTGCTGAGATAGCTAAGATTATGCCAGAAGTGCGCCCTACCCTAATGTGCGCAGTGCCACGTTATTGGGAAAAGGTTTACGCTGCCGTAAACGACAAGATTAACGGTAGTCCAAAAATCCTTCAATCTCTATTTAAGTGGTCTATTAAGGTGGGTAGACGCAGAAACCTAGATTACTATCGCAATGGTAAACTTTCTCCACTTAACGTTGGTCTTGCTTATAAATTTATTGCTAAACCTCTATTCAACAAGGTGAAAAAAGCAGCTGGTCTAGACAATGGTAATTTCTTCCCAGTGGCAGGTGCTAGACTTGCAGATGAGATTCTAGAATTTATGCACGCAATAGGTATCAACATTGTATATGGCTATGGTTTAACAGAATCTTGTGCCACTGTATGTTGTTTTCCATTAAATAATAGAGGTTATATTGTAGGTTCTATTGGTCAAATTATGCCAGACCTTCAAGTAAAAATCTCTAGCGAGGGCGAAATCCTTCTTAAAGGTAAAACCATTACCCCTGGATATTATAAACGTCCAGATGCTAATGCAGAGTCTTATACAGAAGACGGTTTCTTCAAAACTGGTGATGCTGGTTATATTGATATGCAAAACAACCTTTACATCACAGACCGTATTAAAGACTTATTTAAAACTGCTGGTGGTAAATACATTGCACCTCAGCACTTAGAAGGTTTATTCTCAGACTCTAGCTATATCGACCAATGTGTGGCTATTGGCAACGAAAGAAAATATGTTTCTATGCTGATTGTACCAAACTTCGACAACTTGAGTAAATATGCCGAAGGAAAAGGATTAAAATTCTCTTCTAGAGAAGAATTAATCGCTCTTCCTGAAGTGGTTTCACTATACGACGGCATTATCATTGAGAAAAACGCAGATTTGGCACGTTACGAACAAATCAAACGCTTCACACTTCTTCCAAATGCGTTTACCATGGACCAAGGTCACTTAACAAACACCTTGAAAATAAAACGTAAAGTAGTGAACGAATTGTTTGCAAAAGAGATAAATGCAATGTATGAGTAATACACAATAAAAAAAACTCCCTCGCGGGAGTTTTTTTATTCTACAGGAGTTTCTGTTGATGTTTCTGCTGATACTGGTTCTGGAAGAACATCTTCTGGAGTTTCTTGTACTGGCTTTTTCTTCTTACATCCAAAGGTTAATACCAAACCTGCTTGCACATTAAATGCTGATGCTTTGTATGGGATTCCTATTGCTGAATAGTGTACTGGAGTGTAGTCTGATACAGCATAGAAACTAAGTGGTGGGAGTCTTAGATTGAATCCTAGACCTACAGTGCTACTTCTGCCAGAAATCAAAGAGTAGCTTGCAGAAAGTCCAAACCAAGAGCATGGTCTTAGATTGTAGGCTACTGTAAGTTCTTCGTCCCAATGGTTGTAATTGTATGAGGTTTTAGAAACCACACCTACACTCATCATATTTTCTAAGAAACTATATTCTACACCTGCATAGATTTTACCGTTCATCATAGTGGTATAACCACCTTCTGTGGCAGTAATAGTTCCTACTTTATCAAAGGTATTTTCATCGTTTTCAGGTTCTTCTGCATCTGGATTTTGACTTGTACTTAGGTCTATACCTTCAAAAGAATAATCAAATCTGCCGTCTAGATGCATAGCATTGGTTTTCCAATACATAAATCCTAAATCTTTTACAGAAAGTGAGATTTTAAGTTCTGGAATTGGTTTGAAAACAGCACCCAAATCTACAGATGCACCTATACTATAACTTAGTGATTTAAAGAAATCCTCAATATTTGAGCTAGTATTATAGCCGATTATTTTACCATTTTCGTCTGTTTCAAAACGAAGTCCTGGGATTGACATATTTCCTTTAAATCCTCCAGAGATATTCCATTGTTGTTGAGACAGATTTAAGGTTAAATCTGAAGATTTCAATCTTGCGTTTGCCAAACCATACAATAAGTGTAAACGTCCACCTACGGTCCATTTTTCATTGATTTGTCTTGAATATCCACCATTTAGGTCTAGATATGCATTGACTGACACAGGTACATCTACTCTATATAAATTTACATTTACAGTGTCTGGAGTGCCATTCATGCCGAGTGTTATTATCTCTTTTGGGAGTCCTGCAGACACATCGGTGCGCAAAGAAGCATTTATGTGTAGGTATCCTTTTTCTTTTAGTCTAAAGCCAAAACCAAATAGACTCACATCTACTTCCATATCTACACCAGGTGAACGCATAATTTTTGAGTAAACTGCATCTTTATTTCCAAACTCTGGGTGTAGGAAGGTAACTAGTTTACCGTCTTTCACATACAAAAAGTCGTTTAGCGATAGGCCACCTGTGTTGCCGTATGCTGAAATGGTCGATATAGCAGGTAGTTCCACGTATGTGGTACATCTAGGTTGCATAGCAGGGTTCATGAAAGACTGATATGGCAAGTATTCCATGAAGTAAAGTGTATTGGGCGTAGCTAGTAATGATGTTAAACCCAATAATAAAACTGTGTATAAGGCAATAATTCTTTTCATAATCTAAATATCTATTGGGTTAGTTCATTTCTGTTGGGTTTAGTATGATAGAACCATCTATATGGAACATAATCTTTAGGTCTAACCAGTCGGTAGATTTTAAGAAGATATTTTTATGGTTCTCGTTTTCTAGTTTGTAATCTAACACTACCCTCACCTCATCTGAAAATATTTTTTCCATATCTGAATATGTAAGTACTAGCATTAGCATTTCTTTTGGTTCTTTTTCTTTTATCACATTGCCATATTCATCTACTTCTGCAGACTCGATAAGGAATTCTTTTTCTGATGAAAGAATAATCTCATTGCCGTCTTTGTCTATGAATTTCACTTTTGCGTCTACTCCTAGAGGTAAATGGTTTTTATAATTGAACTTTAAGATACCTTTGGTTTCTTCTGTAATTGTAGCACCTTGTAGCGACAATGCTTCTATATTTAGGTCTACAGTATCTTTTCTAGACAATCTAAAGTTTTTGTCTGGGTTTTCTTCATCGCCTTCAAACCATAGAGGTAGTTTGGTGATTTCTTTTGTTTCTATATCACTATCGTAGAAGAAGAAGTGCACTTTGCTTCTATCTGTTTCTTCTGAACGAATACGGTATTTGTATCTTAGTTTGTCTACTTTTATTTTAAATAGTCTATCGGTGTGTCCGTATTCTCTATTTAGAAGTAGTTCTGAAAATTTGGTAAGCTCGTTTGTATTGAAATTTAAAAGTTCTTCGTGTGTAAGGTCTTTAATTTCGTCGTATGAAGGTGTATTTAAAACAATTGATGTGAAATCATCTTCACCAAATTTGGCTTTAACAACTTCTCCTGTACTTGTGCTTATACCTTCTACATAGTCTATGTAATATCTTGCTGGCACGCCAATATTGTTTAGACATGTCATAAGGATTTCTGGGTCGTAGAAAGGAAGATTCATACCTGCATCGTAAATATCATTTGCATAGTCGAAGTCTATTTCCTTCACATTTTCTACAATATCTCTTGCATTACCTATGTTCATAAAGGTAATGTGTGGTTTCATGTGAGTACAATCCAATGTAATATCAAACACGTTTGAAATGTCCATATCTTTATCTGTACTTACATATCCTGTGAAGTTGATATGAATTTTATCTTGACCATTCAATCTAAGCATTGCTCCATAAAGATTGATATGGGTATCTATTATTGGGTGTTCTTCGTCAATATTTTCTAAGTCTAT
>JAXJWL010000142.1:0-1476 GCA_036308065.1 Paludibacteraceae bacterium | reverse complement strand
CCTCTAGCTCTCTAATTTTGTTGTTTACCTCCACCAATTGGGCAGGTTCTACGAAAACAGTCTTGCCTGTGGCAGATTCGTCGTGTACAATACCTCCAAGTTTGCGTTTAAATGCAGGTGCAACTGGAATTACCAATCTTCCGTCGCGAAGCACAGGTGAGCAGTCTTTCTCAACAAATCCTTCGCTTTGAGCAGTGCGAATGATTTGGTTTATGAGCTTTGAAATAGAGGCATTTAACATTTGCTTTTCTCTGCGAATTTGTGCTAAAGTGCTTGATGCAGAGTCTTTTATGTTGCCATATTTGTCCAGAATGCGAGAAAGGTATTGTGTTACCTCTGGAAATGCTTCCACACGATTGCCAAATGAAATAAGAAGCGGAAAATCTTTCACTTCTAGCATTCTAAAGAAGCGAACCAAAGCCCCAACTGCAAGTGCAGACCTATAAAGTTCAAAAAGTTCAGCCTCTGTGATATACGCCCCCTCAGTTTGAATTCTTTTAATGTAACTTCTAATGTCGTAATACCCGTCTAGTGGAAATTCGTTAGAAGTTTCATTCATAAGACGCATAAATTCTGCAATCTGTCCTGCTGAGGTTTTGATAATAGCAGGGTCGGAAGAGAAACTTAGTGCCGCAATCTCTTCTTTGCCCATCTCGCACAGACATTCTGCTTGAATCAAGGTCTTAATCTTGTCAAATTCTATTTTTTGCTCAAACTTCTCTGGGTATATCATTTTAATTAGGAATTAGGAATTAGGAATTAGGAATTTTCTCGCAGACGATTAATGCCTTAGAATTATCATGCAATGTGCTAGCGAAAATAAAAACATCACCACCATCTTTAAGTTTAAGCTTTTTCTTTAAGTCCGCTACATTGCCAGGAAAATTCCTTGTGCTTAGGTTTGCTTTCTCTATATCTTGAATTTCTTTTCTTTGTACTTTAGTTACTCTTTTTATCTCAAAACTTCTGCCAGGAAAGTTCTCAACAAGCTCTTCCGATGTATAAAGATGTGTGCTTGGGTGTAGTTTTTGCACATTATACTTATTAGCAACAGTTTTAAACAATCCCGCCTTCATAATAGAGGCATTTGGCTCGTAAAGGTAACTTTTGGGTGCAGAATAATTCACCTCCAATAAGGTTTCTTTACTTTTAACTCCTAACTCCACAATACAGGCATCGTCGCTATGCTCTGATACCTGCCTACCTAGAGATAAACCCCTACGAGGTTGATTGTCTAAATCAACACAAACTATCTCCGCTTCGCCAGCAAATCCTTTCTCTATTAGCAATAGCAGCTCTTTGCACTCATTTTTCACCGATACTACATGTACTTGTTTGCATTCTGGGAACACTTCTAGTGCAGAACTAATATCGAACATAGGAGATAATTTTATGAGTAGAGTATTGCACTTTTTCAATAAAATATCTCTGATTTCCAATAAATTTGGCGAACATAAACTTAAATCGGCAGTTTTT
>JAXJWL010000141.1:0-2983 GCA_036308065.1 Paludibacteraceae bacterium | reverse complement strand
GGAATCGTCTTCAAGATAAAAATGAGTTTCTACTTTCTGAAATGAACCATTTGCTAGCTGGCATGATAGGCGACGAGGATGCTCCTTTTATATATGAAAAGGTTGGTACTCAGATAAAAAACTATTTGTTGGATGAGTTTCAAGATACATCTTCTATGCAATGGAAAAACTTTATTCCTCTTGTGAGTGACTCTGTGGCAAGTGGCAATAAAAACCTAGTGGTGGGCGATGTAAAGCAAAGTATTTATCGTTGGAGAAACTCCGATTGGAATATTTTGGCACATAAAATAAAAGATGAGTATGGTGCAAACTGCAATGAGGAAACTTTGGAAGATAACTGGCGTAGTTTGCGAGAGATTGTAAACTTCAACAATGGTTTCTTTACAAGGTTGGTGAAAATTCTGGACAACGAAAAGAAAAATGAAGAAGAAAAAATAGCAAATGTTTATGCAGACGTTGAACAAAAAATAAACCCAGACAGAAAGTCGCCAGAGGGAGGATATGTAAATTGGAAGGTGTGGAACGAAGCTCCTAAAGGCGAAAAAATAGATTTTCAAGAGGAAGAACTGTTGGCTTTGTACAATGATATAAATGAAGTTCTCTCAAAAGGCTTTAGTTTAAAGGATATAGGTGTTTTGGTACGAGACAAAAAGAAGGGCGTACTCGTGTCTAAATATCTGTTGGAGAAGGGAATAAATGTGATTTCATCTGAAAGTTTGTTGGTATCTTCTTCAAACGACGTTAGACTTTTGATATATCTTTTAAAGGTATTGTCAAACAAAAATGAAGACATAAACAATTTTATATTAGAAAGCCTAAGACCAACTCCAAGCGCAGAAAAATCTATCCCTAGCGCAGAAGATAATACCCCAAGCGCAGAAGATTCTACTTCAAACCAAGATAAAAAGAAAAGTATAATCACAGAAGAGATAAGAAAAGCAGCAGAAAAACCTCTATTTGAGCAAATTGAGAAGTTTATTCAGATATTGAAGCTAAACGAGAAAAAAGAATCTATCGTTTATATTCAGGCATTTCAAGATTTGGTATTCGACTACAATCAAAAACATTCTTCAGATGTGGAAGGTTTCTTGTCTTGGTGGGAACTAGAAGGCAAAAATATTTCGATAGAGGGAGGAAGTGGTGTAGATGCTGTAAATATTCTTACTATTCATAAATCGAAAGGTCTAGACTTTCCAGTGGTGTTTGTGCCATTTTGTGAGTGGGCTTTAAGTGTAAACAACGAAGTAAAATGGTTTAGAAATAAATCGACAGAGTTTACAAATCATTTGCCTTTGTTGCCAATAAAGATAACTAAAGATTTAGAAAAAACTAGTTTTAAAGAAGAGTACAAGGATGAAATGCGATATAAAGAGATTGACAATCTGAATCTTATTTATGTGGCGCTTACTCGTCCGCGAAGTGCTCTTTATGCGTATTCAGCCCCAGGAAACAACCATGAAATCTACAAATGGGTGTCGGCTGTGATGAGCGAATATCCATGCAACAATTCTCTAGACGAAGAACAAATACGAGAATATACTTTTGGAGAATTGGCATATCTAAATGTGGAGAAACAGGAAGTAGAAGCAGAGCCTTGCGATTGCGATTATGCTTCTGTGGACTACAACAAAGATACTTCAAAAGTGAAGTTGAGATTCCAAACAGAGTCTTCTTTGCGTCAGCGTGAGGGTAATGTGCTTCACGGTATTTTGCAGTTTGTGAAAACTAAAGAAGATGCCCCACGAACCATAAATAGGGCTGTGCGTATGGGACTTGTCTCTAGCAAGGAAGTGGATTTTGTAAAAGCAGAATTGGCAGAAATTGTTAATAATCCACTCACCTCAGAATGGTACGATGGCACTTATCCTGTGGTTTGGAACGAGAGAACTATTATCTCTGAAAACAATTATCGCCCAGACCGTATCATGGAAAAAGATGGCGAACTACTTGTGGTCGATTATAAATTTGGTGAGAAAAACAACAAGTATTACGCACAACTAAGAAACTACATTAAACTACTAAAAGAGATGAATAAGTGGTCTAATGTGCGAGGTTGTCTATATTTCCATGAAACCAAATCTCTGCAGTGGGTTTAATCAAATAGACCTGCTACAGAAAGGTATCTTTCGCCGGTGTCTGGCAGAATGCAAACAATGTTTTTGCCAGCAAAGTCTTCACGTTGGGCTAGTTGCGCGGCTACGCAAGCTGCTGCACCAGAGGAAATTCCCACAAGAATACCTTCAGTGTGTGCTAGTTCGCGAGTGCTTTTCATAGCATCGTTGCCAGAAACAGTTACCACCTCATCTACCACAGACGAGTCGTAGATTGCAGGCACAAATCCTGCGCCTATACCTTGTATTTTGTGTGGTCCTTTTTCGCCTCCAGAAAGCACTGGCGACTCAGCAGGTTCTACTGCCACTACATAGATGTTTGGATTAAACTCTTTAAGAGCCTTGGCAGTGCCAGAAATAGTGCCACCGGTACCAACTGCAGATACAAACACATCAATTTTGCCATCGGTGTCTTCTATGATTTCACGTGCAGTAGTTTTGTAGTGTGCTTCTGGGTTGGCTGTGTTGTCAAATTGTCCTAAAATTACAGCACCTTCTATGCTGTCACGTAGTTCATTTGCCTTGTTTATAGCACCTTGCATGCCTTCTGCACCAGAAGTAAGTTCTATGCGAGCACCATACGCTTTTAGTAGTTTTTGGCGTTCCACACTCATAGTCTCTGGCATAGTTAAGATTAAATTATAACCTTTTACTGCGCATACCATAGCAAGCCCCACACCAGTATTTCCACTTGTTGGCTCTATTATGGTTGCCCCTGGCTTTAAAATACCATCATTTTCTGCCTGCAACACCATATTTAGTGCCACACGGTCTTTGATGCTACCTGCAGGATTGAAGTATTCCACTTTCCCTATCACTCGAGCCTTGCAACCTCTGCTCTTAGAATACCTAGTAAGTTCCAACACAGGTGT
>JAXJWL010000140.1:0-19449 GCA_036308065.1 Paludibacteraceae bacterium | reverse complement strand
GCTTGACCTACTGCAGTAGATAGGAATGGGATGGCATCTTCGTAAAGTCCTTGTTTTAGGAGTAAGTCCGACTTTACAAGCACAAAAATCTCATTTGTTTCGTGAGAGAATGTTTTTTCATCGATTCTCTTTAGAGTTTCTTCTGCTTCGTAATACCAACCTAGTTCTGCAAATGTTCTTGCCTCCCATAGCGATGCCTCTACGCACACATCTTTGTTGTCTTTAAAGTGTTGCTTAATATATGAAAACGTAGAAAGAGCAGCCATAAAGTCTGACTGATAATACTGAGCCTTACCCATCAATAGCCACGCTTCTTGCACCATAGAGTTGTATTCCTCTTTTTGTAAGAAAGCCTTGTATTTTGGGTCCTTCATCCTTTTTGGGTCCTTTTTAGGCTTTTTCACTATAGAGTGATTTTTAATTGTTTTTTGGCATTTCTCCAAAACATAGTCCATCTGACCCTTTGCAAGTGCAGCGGTTTCTGGGTTGCTCAAACGAAAAACTGGTAGAATCTCAGAATAATTATCCTTGTGTTTTGTGATAATATCGTCTTCTACTTTAAGGAACGCTTTATTGGCATTGAAGTACACGTTGTAGCGCGCTGTTACGTAATGGTAGCCCCTTGTGGCTGCATTATTATTTTTGGTTGAACACTGCGTAAATAATAATAAATTCGTAACAATTAGTACTAATATGTAAATATTTCTTGCTTTCATTTTAAATTGATTATGCAAATGTACTATTTTTTAAGAAAAAAGTGTATTTTTGCAATACTAATATTAATGAACTATTTATATAAAAATAAAATTTATGTCTAAAGTAACCGTAGTAGGCGCAGGAAACGTAGGTGCTACCTGTGCAAATGTATTAGCAGTAAATGAAGTTGCAAACGAAGTGGTATTAATTGACATTAAAGAAGGTTTTGCTGAAGGTAAAGCTATGGACATCATGCAAACAGCTCAACTTATGGGCTTTGATACCGTAGTTACTGGCGTAACAAACGACTACAGCAAAACTGCAAACTCTGATGTTGTTGTTATCACCTCTGGTCTTCCTCGTAAACCAGGTATGACTCGTGAAGAACTTATCGGCGTAAACGCTGGTATCGTAAAATCTGTAGCAAAAAGCATCCTTGAGTACTCTCCAAACGCTATCCTAGTAGTAGTTTCAAACCCAATGGACCCAATGGCATATCTTGCTCTTAAATCTTTAGGTCTTCCTAAAAACAGAGTAATCGGTATGGGTGGTGCTTTAGATAGCTCTCGCTTCAAATATTTCTTAAGCCAAGCATTAGGTTGCAACGCTAACGAAGTAGACGGTATGGTAATCGGTGGTCACGGTGACACAACTATGATTCCTCTTACTCGTTTCGCTTCTTACAAAGGTGTACCTGTAAGCAACTTCCTAAGCGCAGAAGAACTAGAAAAAGTAGCTAAAGATACTATGGTAGGTGGTGCTACACTTACTGGTCTTCTTGGCACTTCTGCATGGATGGCTCCAGGTGCTGCAGCATCTTTCCTTGTTGAGTCTATCATCAAAGATCAAAAGAAAATGATTCCTTGTGCAGCTAGTCTAGAAGGTGAATATGGTATGGACGACATCATGATTGGTGTTCCTGTTATCATTGGTAAAAACGGTATCGAAAAAGTTGTTGAGCTAGACCTTAACGAAGAAGAAAAAGCTCTACTTGCTGCTAGCGAATCTGCAGTACGCAAAACAAACGCTATTCTTACCGAAATGAACCTAATCTAATAAAATTTATTGCCCCATAATTCAAAAAACGCGGTTCCTCTCTTGGAATCGCGTTTTTCTTATTAACATCTTAATTTTTTCTATGCTCGTCAGTCGCCACTGACGATTTTTTTATCTTCCTAAGAATTTCTTCAATCGCTCAATACCTTGTTGGTGCTTACGTGGATTATTTTCTTTCAGTTTTATTATGTTTTGTAATTTCCATTTCACAGATGGATAGTTGCTCAAATCTCCAGCACAGCTCTTGTCCCAATCGGGCATACCTTCTTCAAATGAGAGTATGAAATCCTTATCAACTTCTGTTAATGCGTCATTGACTAGGATTATCAAATTTTTTCTAGATTCTTCATAATCTGAATAACTAAATTCTATATCTGACATTCCATTAAATTGATTTTCCAGAACATCTAATTGGTCTATACTATTAGGTTGAAGAGATTCAATTATGGGTTTATCGCTACCGAGTAAACATAACATAAAACCTTCTTTAACCTCATCAAAAGATGATATTTCCATATACTTGCAATCAAACAAATCTCGTGGATGTTGGCGACTCAATGCTGCAGTTATCTTACCACCGTATAATTGTGAATATGAAACAGTACGAGCTTTACATGCCATACTGAATTCTTGTTGAGCCTTTTCACACAACATCTTATCTTCTGTCACTCCGATTATTCCTCTCTTTGTGCCATTGACCTCAATCTTAACAGTCGCTCCGTTGAGTGTACATTGCAGTTTCAAAACATCATACTTCGATATTACTTTAATACCTGGAATAGACTTTTCTATATTGGCTTTTAGAGTTTTAAGATGTTCGTTAATTGTTTTCAAACTCTCTTCTCTTTCCTGTATTGGAATGTAAGTTAAGTCAATATCAACAGAGTAACGTGGCATATTCTTATGAAATAGATTAATGGCTGTTCCTCCATGAACCGCAAAATCTTTAATACGATAAACCGATGGCATAATACGTATCAAAAGAGCTACTTGTTTTTTGTATAAATTATTCATATTCGTTCAATTCCTTAGGAACTGTTATTCTGTACTTCTTTATGTACGTACCATTCTCTACTAATTGCTGTTTGGATGTGCCAAGATTTATTTTATCTATATTTAGCATATCAAACCAATAATGCCCTGCTTTTTCAGCCATATATAGGAAAACTCTTTTAACTCGATGATTGTTTATATTTTCAAGTAATGTTTGCACAACATCTGCACGCAATGAGGTTAATTGTTCCATTATATGGTATAAGTCCATATAATTATATTGTTCTGGAACTAAAAGCAGGCATTCCATAAAGGCTTGTTCTGGAGAAGACACCAAGACATCAACACCTTCTATCTGTATGGTACTGGTTTGGGGAGCATCTATCATTTTAGTGCTAAATGGTTTGAATTTTCTGTCAAAAGAATCATTGGTCATCCATTTAGGTATATTAGAATTATGATAGGCTACCATAAGCAAAGGTTTTCCCATCGGAACATAATGATTAAATCCGAAAAGTTCCAATGCCGAATGTGCTGCCACTCTTACCTTTTTATTTAGCTGTTCATTGTAACAAGACAATGCAGTAAACGAAGATAATGAGTCTCCAGTACGATACATTACCCCCTTATCCAAAGTCGCAAGCCATCCAGATTGTCTATATCTTCTTATCAACTGATCTGAATAACCATTTTTCCTTAACCATTCAGAGAAGAAGAGTCCGTTTTTCTTTCCAGACACAAGCATTTGGTTTAATTTGCTGTGATATTCTAAACTCATAGTTTATATTAAGCGATTAAATACAACTACAAAGATAATGTATTTCTGCACAATCACAACAAAAAAGGGTTATTTATACTCACATTTTATATTATCACACTTGACAGAATATAGAAAAACGCTTTTTATTTTATTACAATGAAAACTGAGACCATGAACTCCAAAGTCCTCTCGCATCTTTCACCCTCACATAAATCTTGAAATCATTTACATTTTCCACTTGGAAGTTGTGTTTTACACTGCTTAGTGGAGTAGATATTATGTAAGTGCCCTCTGTGCCTGCATGACCAGGGTTTGGATTTGCTACCGTTTCGTATTCACCTTCGTATCCCGGTTTGTTGTAAATAATCTTTCCATCTATAAGATATTCGTATGCCACAATGGCATCGCCATCTGGGTCGATAGAGTTTACCGCAGATATTTCATATTCTGTATTTGATATTTTATTGAAGGTTACTTGTGGTACTGGCGGTCTGTTTTCTATTAGGGTGATAGATATTTTGGCCTTAGAGGTAAGACCAAAATTATCCATTACCACAATGTAAATATTAAATTTATAGGAAATTCCATTTATTGTTTTATCGTTTAGATTGGTTAAAACTTGAATTTCACCTCTTTGTTCATTTATATTTACTGTTACAGAATCTTTGATTGTGGCGTTTTCATCTAAAAACTCCAACTCCAATGCATGAACCAAACTTAAGTTGGAATCATCCAAAGATTTGAAATAATATATAGAAGCGTCTGTTTTCTTCAGGGTATCTGTAAGTGCTACTAGATTTATATCCTTGTCTGTTTTCCCTACATAGATTTCTGGAGAGGTATTTCTCCCCATATTTATATCTTCTCTTGTTTCGCAAGATGTGATAAATAATGCAAGTAGTATTATAAAATATAGTTTTTTCATAATTTTATTAGTTTAATGTATTTACCATTAAGTTTTAAAACATACATACCCTCCATCATGTGAGGTAAAATTATTTGGAATGAATATGCATTCTTGCCACTTAATATTAAAGTGCCATTTGTGGTATAAATACCATACTCAACCTCAGCCTCGTTGCTATAAACATTTATAGTTTCTTGTTGTTTCGACAAGATTGTTGGATAAACATTTATAATACTTTCGGAGATATTGATAGGGTATTCTCCATCTTCTGATGCAAATACAGAAGACTTTCTCTCCTCGGCTAAGTTCATATCATTTACATAAATATTATTTGATAACACGGAATTCACACAACCATCCATGTTTATAGCAGTAAGTTTTATCTTATTTATACCAGCATTGTATAAATAACAACTTGGATTTTCTATGCTTGTTTGAGAACCATCCACCTCGTATCCCAAGAAATTTTGTATTTGAAGTGTCCAAAGATAATATTCTGCTCCCATTGATTTATTTTCAAAATAGATTTTATCTCCAGGATTAAATTCTATCATTTGTGTTGTATCTTTAAAAAGATTTATCTCATTTCCCTCGCTAGTGATAATATTAAACTTGGCCTCAACCTCTGATATCGGTATTTCTACAATATAACTATCAGTGTAGCTATCTAGTCGTCTATTGTACCTATAAACAGATAAGATGAAATCTTCTGTTGCATCGTTTATATAACATATTCTATTTCCTATATCGGAATATGTAAGTGATAGACCTGCGTCGGACACACTCCAATAATACTCTATGTATTGTTGCTCTGTGGTAGAAAAATCGTCGTCTATTAATACTTTTATTTCCGTACCCGGACACATATTGTCTCTTTTTATCTTAACTTCCTCCTCTGTGATTGGATTTTCTACGTAAATCTTCAATATATTACTTGTGTCGGTTACTTGGGTTAAGATATTATTATTTAGCCTTGAATATACCACTCTAGCAATTTCGATATTTCTATCTATTGTTGTTCTACCTGCAGCTAAATTGGTTTTGGACGGAGTGACGTGTTGCCCCGAATCTATAAATGGTGTAGATAAGTTTTGCCAAACTCCGCCCACAGACCTTGATATATATTGATATTCATAAGAAGTAGAGATGCTACTCAATGTATCTGGATCGCCATATCCACCTTCCACCAACATTCCAGAAATAGTAGGATTTTTTGAACCTGCTGGTATATAAATCATTTCCTTATCTGCATCTTCGGCAGCCGCAAAACTTATTATATTGTTTTTTATACCTTCAAAATAATAGATATTCACCCTTACACTATCTGAAAAACATCCGTATGTTTTATTTTGTTTCTTGATATAAAACATATCCGATGCTAGTGTGTCCGATTTTGTTTTAAAAGTGGTTATGTTTTCTTTACTAAAAAGATTCCAGGCATTAGCATTTATGTATTCTTGCTTAGCATCTTCTAAAATCTTATTGTTTTTTGTATCTTGAATTGTTTTACAAATAGATCTAAGTTGTTCTTCGCCAAAAAGACGATAATTTTCCAAACAACTAGTGTAAAAACAGTTTTCCTCTGCATAGTCCACCAACTCTTGCCAGCTCATTGTGGCAAAGTTTAATTCTTTAATATCTGGTTTTATATATTCTTTTACCTCTCTAATAAAGAAATCTGTGGTATTTAGTTTATCGTCTGAGATAGTAATATCAATATCCTTGCCCTTCTCCACCATTATATGTACTATGCTGTTTTCGGTGTCTATATCTCGTATCTGACCAGAAGAAGATATTTTACTCAAGTTGATAGAATCTTTTTCTAGTGGGTAAACCCAAATATTTTTGCGAATTGTGTCTTTGCAAGATATAATCCTACATTCATAATGCAAACTATCTCCACTATAATTCATTGTATAGTTTGGCGAATATGAAACTACCTCTTCCACATCACCATCTATTTTTACTATCTCATAATTTACTAAATCTAGCATTGATTTATACATATCATCACTTATTGAACTAGTCTGTTTAAAGCTAAATGATATATCTTTTATTGGTTCGTCTCCGCTACACACATACTGAGAAACAGGTGCACTTTGTTCGTTGAAAGAAAGGTTTTCTTCTAGTAAAGATGCATAATAACTATATGTGTAATGGTTTTCTCCTGTAAGTTTTATATAATACAAACCATCTTCGTAATGTGTATAAAGATTGCTTGGTGTGATAGAACTAAACGATTTTAGTACACACGACTGGCGAAATTTCAATTCCTTGCCCAAACTTAAAATAGAAGAACGTAATATTAAATCTGTTTGATCATTGGTATTTGTCGGAAATGGAAGCAAATCGTACGACAAAAAGTATCTTGAATATTCTTTTTGAGTCATAGTATGCCAATGGTTTCCACCATCTACACTTACCTCCCATCTATAGTCTGGTGAATACAATTTAGTAGCATATCCTCCACATTCTATACTATTACCCTTTAAAATTAGCACATCATTAATATCGTTTATTTCTGTAGATGCACACACGTATTTTTTTACTGTAGCTTCAGTAGAAAGACTTGGCATCGTAGCCTCTGGCACAATCTGAAAATCTAATGTGTTGTAACTTTTGGTAAAGTTATTTCCAGTGTTGGTTGTCAAATATCTTGCAAATGGAGGACCATATGATGTATAACCCATGTGCACATATTCTGGATAGGTATTAAAGGCTATTTTATCTGTATAAAATCCAGAATTTCTTAGTCTAATTACTGTCCCTACCTCTAGTTTTTCCTTATTGTAAGCAACCTCTTTGAAGTCTCTTAAATGGTAAATCCAAGTTTTGAGTGTAGTAGACAACGAATCTAAATCTCCTCCAAATTGAAGAAATTTCTCAAATTTTGTTACATTTTCATCTACCGATATTAATACCTGATGTCTAGACCTTGTAGCATTGCACTTGGTTTTTTCTGGATATTTTGAGAAAAGAAAATTGTAATGAACATTATTGTCATTTAGCAATTGTATATGTTTGTCTATACCTTGTACACAAGACGAAGTACAGCAACTGCTATTATACAAGTTTCCTAAATTGTAGGTACCTGGCACTGGCGTAGTTGCCACACCTACACTCGCCAAGTTTGCTGTATAGAAAATATCTTTACCCTTGCTCACAGGACAATTGGCAGCAGAAAGCGCCACCGAAACTGTTGCATTTGGATGGTTATAGACAAGGTATCTTGGAGAACCCGTACCCAACGCATCATACTGCGGATTTACAGTGCTTAACGCATTAATGATAGGCGACACTGTATTTACCCTTGTAATGTATAGTTTTTGTCCATTCTGATTTGTTGTAATCTTATATTTTTGTTTTACTTTAAAACTTTCCAACTCCTCATTGTTATCACCACCTTCTTTTAACCCAAAAGGAGTGATATGAAATTCTATATAATCAATATCTATCTTTTGTATATTGGAATACTGAGTTAAGTCTATTATAAAAGATCCACTATAAGTAGAAGAAGACGTTGTGATATACTCCTGACCAAACTCTGGTTCAGGTGCTGGTGTAGAAACATCTGTAACATCCAACAATTGTTCGTTGGCTAATTGTGTTACACTTCCATTAATAGACACCCATGTGCTATATTTAAATGAAGTGATTGTTCTAAAACCAGAATATTTAATTAACCAATCTATCCATTTTTTTCTATTAAAGTTGTGCCAAGAATAGTTTATGTCAAAAGACAATTCCACGCTTTTCTCATTTAGTGGAACTATAGATTTGCTAAGTCTAATATCACTCCAAGTAATCTCTGGGTCTGCCATCATTATGTCGGAAAAGTTTTTTCCTTTTGGGTATTCATATCCCTCTTCCGACCACATTTTATAAGCAAACATCTGTGTGCTTACAAACAAACATAATAATAAAAGTAAGTGTTTCTTCATGATATAATTTTAAGATTTAACGAATATGAGCCCTCACTCCCAAAGAGAATAAAGGACGACAATAAAATTCTCCACTTAGTGTTGGTGTTTCACACCTATACATTAGATTTTGCTGTGCTTGAAGCAGTACAGAGACATGTTGGCTAACGTATGCCTCTAGATTGAAACCAACAGACCCTCCCACAGCAAAAGCATCTTCGCGACTAGAAAGTTCTTTATGCTCCCATTCATCCCAAGCAAGGTTTACATTGGAAGTAAGATTTATAAATAGCCAACTACATGGTTGCCAAACTGCAAACTCTGCACCGGGAGAGAGTGTGATACCTCTATACAAAGACTGTCCAAACTTACCTTGTTCGTAATCTACTCCTGTATTGAATACCCAACGTCTATGCATACAATAATTGTAGTTTACTCCCACATTCCAAGTATTAAAAAGTGCTGTACCTACTCTAGCACCTATAGAATGTATTCCTTTTACATGGATTAGACGTAAGTCTGCTGCCGAGATGGCAGAAATTCCTAGCATTAATAAACCAAGAATTAAGATTCCTCTTTTCATAATATTTTATTTAAAATTGTTTACTCTCTGAGCTTTTAAAATTTGTTTGTTTGATATAGAAAACTCCAAATGTCTACCTCCATTTTTTTCAAAAAGTTCAAAACACATAATTCTCGACTTTGGAATTGTAAACCTATTAAAGAACAAAATTATCTCTACTTTTTCTCCTGCAGGAAGCATATCCTTATACTCATCATTGGAAAAATGAACATGAAATGGATAAATCTCCTGCTCTTGTAAAGCCAAATATTTATCATCCTTTTTATCACGTATATAGGTTTTGATAAAGTCTATTCCATAATCTATATTGTTTAGATTTTCTAAATGAAGTCTAAAAAACAACCAATCGTCTACAGAATAAATACCATCTAAAGACAATATCATTTTATGGCCTAGGTCGCCTAAATAATTATAACTTGGATCAAGAGAGATTACATATTTTGAAACCTTTTCCAACTTGTTTTTATCAAGTGGAGTTTCTGAAAATATAGCCATTTCACTAGGTTCACCTATATATACCGAAAGGCTTGAAGGTGTTTCATTATACAATAATTGATACGGATGAATACCTCCCGATTTAGTTATAACAGTAAAAGATGCCCTTTCTATATTTTTACTTAGTGACTTTATTTTTACAATGTTTTTGATGCCTAATGCTCCGTCTGCAATAATGCTATCGTTGCCCACAACAATATCCACTATGTCTTCATTTGCTATAAAATGAGTAGTTTTTGATATGGACACCTCTGCCACTTTAGATTCTATTTCACCTTCGTTTATGTCGTATGCAAGCACAGGTATCTCTTTGCTAAATCTCAACACATACGAATAATATTTACCTTCTGAGGTAACCACAGAAATAGTGGTAGATTCTATTTTATCGTTTGTAGTATTTAAACTCAAACATGTGTTTTGATACCAAGTCCTGCCTATAATATTGTTACTTCCCAAATCTACATATTGTATAGATGTGGGAAACTTCAATAGAAGTTGCTGAGTATTGTTTACCAACAACGTGTCTGGCAAAATGTTTGAAAATGCCATAAAAGGCAAAACTAAAGCCCAAATGAAAATAAAAGTCCTTTTATTCATACCTTATATTTACTTGATAATTGGATGATATATTTAATTTTTTCTCCTTAACCACAGACTGAGAAATTGATTTTACCGCAGACGTTAATGCATTAGCGGCTGAATTTACAAACGGAATTCCACCAGAGAAATTTACATTTGTAGATGAAATAACATCGTTTGCTACCTTTCTTTTTGCTTCATCCACTATATTGTCTGGTGTATACAAGCCCTCAAAACCATCTTGATCGTAGATGGAAGCATTGAATGGAATAATCGTATTTCTGTATTGAATATTTTCAATTCTTATCATTGCACGAGTAGAACTAAACGACAATTGTCCATACACAAATGTATTTTTAGGAATATGCACACCATCTATTGTAAACTCATCAATGATTCTAAACTTCACAATAGCTCCAGTTTTTATGTTGCGATATTCACCATGCACTAATGCTCTAATATCTGGTTTGTAGTCTATCTCATCTGATGCCAGTCCATAAAAACCTTTATTTTTCTGCTTGCCAACTACTATTTCTGCAGATTTTTTAGGAGGTTCTGCGGGCTGTTCTTGATTTGCTAAACCAAATTTTAATTCCAACTCTCTCCTTTTTTGCTCAAGAAGTAGTTGTCTTTCTAGTTCAAACAATTCCCTATCGGAAAGTCCCCTGCTACCAGACCTTCTCCTTCTAGGTTTTTCCTCTACCTCCTCTTCGGGAGACTCGACAGGTGTATCCTCTCCCATCACCATTGAGGATACACTATCTTCATTGAAGAACCATCTGAAGGAATTGCGCTGTCGAGCTTCAAGTCGTTTGTTTTTTTCATTTATATCTTCAGCCCGATAAATAGCATCGAGACGATTTTCCGACAAGTCCTGCAAATTTGCATCTGGCAACGAAGTATTAAATGTATCATCTACATACTCCACTTCATCTACATTTGTTCCCCCTCCCAATATGTAAAAGCAAAAAATTAGGAGTATAAAAACAAAAACGGAAAATATGTGAAGTTTTTTCTGATCTGTACTCATCTTTTTACCTCCTTAATATCAGAATTGTCTATTACTCTCCATTTCTCTATCATAAAACCATGAGGATTGTTTTCTGTGCGTGTGCTATTTACTAGTTCACACTCTGTTTCTAGATTTCTATACATAATGCTAGAAGCCCTCACTATAGAAGTTTTACCGTATGTATATGCCTTATATGGATATGTGGTGTCGTCTATGCTTACACTATCTACCATTATTTCGCACAATATACCTGCAGAAATGATGCGCTCATAAAATCCATCTTCCTTTAGTTTTATGTAATAGTCTGCTGCCATATTATCTGCCAAAAACAAGGCCTTATTTATATTGTATTCTATAGCCGATTTCTCCGGTGAAACCGTGAAAAAATACTCATGAAAACGTCTCACATGCGACTTTGCTTCTGCCGTTCTATTTTCTTCTACATTATGCGAAAGAGCAAGTAAAAGTGGTTGCCCATTTTCTAAAACATAGATTTTACTTCTTTGCGCCTCTGCAAATACGTATGAAGAATAAATAGCATATCCTCCTAAACCTATTGCCAACAGAGTCATAAGAATTAGGTAAATACGAGTGAGAGCAAAGGCTTTTTGTATGTTTTGTAAACTTTTAAATGGATTCATGACTTAACTTTTAATCTATCTGGTTTTATTATCCAATTGGCAAACTTAGGAATTTGAGCATAGATACTTATTGTTATAATGCTCACCACTATGCCTATAATATTTTTATTGTATATAAAATCCTTGCCCACTTCTACTATTAGAAAATCGTCCGTTTCATTTACAATATCCTGAAGCATTTCTATAAGTGGCACATAATAACAGTGAATATTTACTATTGCCATAAAACTTCCAACTATGTAGAAAATAGATGGTATTATCATTATCCTCACATAATAGGTTATCCATAAACTTAAGTTTCCTGTGAAACTAGGCATAATGGAAAGTGCCAACATAAATGGACCTATTATTAAAAGGATTACTTTAGATACAGAAACATACAATGGAAAGAAGTAAATCACTGCCATCTGAATGTATTGCATTAGATTGTCTAGAAGCTCTATTGCTATTCTAAAAACATTCACTTTTGTGCTTTCCTCAGAAAGTGATACTGTATGAGAAGAAGTAGATATTATATCCTCTACTCCTGACTCTACTTCCTCTCTTTCATATACAGCAACCTTATCTCTTAGTTTGTCATAATAATTATAAAATTCGCTTTCCTTCTCTTGAAACTCAGTAATAATCTCTGAATTTATACTCAAAGAAACAGTTTCTATAGGTTTTAGAATTACATCAAACAACGATGCTAGCACAGAAAAGAAACCTATAATAAGACCTATCACAAAAGGTCTCAGATATGAGTAAAAATTGATTACTTCTCCATTGGACCATTGCTTCCAGAGTTTCAATCCTATATATGCAAAGGCAAAAATTCCACATATAATTTGGGCTGAATAAACGAGTGTATCAGCATAGTCCAATACCTTTTCTGATATTTCATTAAAAGCATTGGCAAGAAGACTCCCCCAATTGTTTAACATACTAGAATTCATAACTATTTGGTCGTTTTTGTTGTTTTAGTTGATTTTGTACTAGTCTTTTTTGAAGAAGTCTTCGTTGTTGATTTTGAAGATGTCTTAGAAGACGAACTAGCTGCTTTTTTTATTGCTTCTGTATCGTGTGTAGCTTCAAAAGCCATAAACAAAGCCTCTCTTGTATATGCTCTAGCCTGTTTTGAAAACTCTTCGTAAGAGTTTTTACTCTTAAAACGTGCCTCTACATCAGATAGGTTTTTCTTTAGTTTTACAATCTCTTCTTTAATTCCATTTAAAATCTGCAACCTCTCATAATCGGTCATTTCACCGTTGTTTTGGGTGCTATTAGACATTTTTTTTGATTCTTTTACCTTGTCAAAAGCCTGTTCTCCCAAGTCCACAGTAAAATTCAGAATATTGTAATACTCCTCCTTTGTCAATCTGTCAAGCTTTGAAAACTGTTCATTTATGTTCTTTACTTTTTTCATTACATTATTGCTCTCCTCTGCAATTTCCTTTATAACTAATGCTGTCTTAATGTAATTACTTATCTTTTGGAGTTTTTTTACACTCTCATCATTTTGTTTTACCAACTCTGATGTATTATCGGTTTGTTTTTCTATTGAATACCTTTCTTGCATAGCCTCTGAAAGTTCCTCTAAAAAGAGTGTTAACCTTTGACCAATAGAACTAATATCTGTTACAGGTATCTGAGCATACATTGGCGTAGGAGTGCAACTAACCATTAATACAATCAAAACCGAAATAAAAAAATACTTTACCTTCATAAGCTTAAGAATTAAGATTGACGTATGATTTAATAGCACTAATCATAGATCCACATTGTTTTTCCAATTCCATCAATTTAGATTTTTCTGTTTTTTCTGTGGTATAAACTAAATATTCCTCTTTTGAAACTTCTAGTGCGTAAACCGTAGAATTGTTTCCATTTAGAGTAATGAATACTTCCTTGTATGGGTTTCTGTTTCTAAAATCGAGGTGCTGATTCAGCGACAATGCTAATGCTATATCTTTTTCCGTGAGACCTAAAATCTGCGCCACATCGTCGAATGTATTGGCATACTTTCTCTGGTCTAGGAGTATTTTACAATCAGCATTTCCCAATATTGAATTCTTCACAACCTCATTTCCGATAATATCTTCTATTTCCTGAGTCACCACCACAGCCTCGCCAAAATGTTTTCTCACTGTTTTGAAAAGATACTTAATAAACTCAGCTGTGCCAGCTTTAGAAATTGCCTTCCAAGCCTCCTCTATTAAAATCATTTTTCTGCTTTGACCAAGTGAAGGGTGCCTCATTTTAGAGATGAAAGTATCCATTAATATCAAGGTAACAATAGGAAACAGGGTCTTATGGTCCTTGATATTATCTATCTCAAATACGATAAAACGTTTCTCCAGCAGGTCTATATTTTCTGTCGCATTCAACAGATAATCATACATACCTCCCGTACTATACGGTCTTAATACTTGCAATAGATTTTCTATATCAAAATGTTCTCTTTCTACCCTACTTTCCAATAGCTTCTTCTTGAAATCATTCTTCAGAAAGTCGTAAAAAGTATTGAAAGATGGTATTGTCTTTTTCTGAATTATAAGTTCGATATAATCATTGATTGCAGTAGAAATATGAGTTTCCTCTGCCTTGGTTATACACTCTGTTTCGTTCTTCCAAAGACAAAAAATAAGCGACGATAATTGTTCTTTTTTCTCTATTGTGTATATGCCATCTCGCACATAAAAAGGATTGAAACTAATAGGATTTTCTTCTGTATAGGTATAATAAATCCCATCTTTTCCACCAGTTTCTTCATTAATCATTTTGCAAAGTCCTAAATAACTATCCCCCACATCTACTATCACAATATGAGATGCTTGTTCGTAATATTGGCGCACTAAATGATTTGTGAAAAAAGACTTTCCAGAGCCAGAAGGTCCAAGAATAAACTTATTCCTATTATTTATCCAAGATTTTTTCATTGGCAAGTCGGATATGTCTATTTTTAAAGGAATTGCATTTAATCTATCGCACAATTTTATACCAAAACTTATTTCTCTGGGTTTTGCGCAAGTTTCTGGGTGTATAAAACATGAAGCTGGCTCTAGAAAGGTTAAAAATGTCATCTCAGACGGATATTGAGATTCACCACCAGGTATTCCAGCCCAATAAATTTGAGGGGTAATTACACTAGTTTGTGAAACACAAATATCCAATTCAGACAGTTTGGCTGCCACCAAAGAGTTTTTCTTAATTAAATTATTATAGTTTTTATCCCAAATTAAGACGTTAGCAGCAGCTCTTATAGGTCTTAAACCTTTACTTACTGCCTCATTTAAAAATTGTTCGTTAAATTCTCTATTTATAGAATTCTCTCTAGACACTGCAGATAGAGATTGTTGTTGCCTTCCACTTTTCTCAATATCTGCGAGTATCTGTTTAGAGTCATCTAAAAAGAAATATTGGTTATAAATATGGGAAAATGGGATTCCCCATGCTAGAACTGATGTAAATGACATGGGAAAGAAAACCTTGTTATGCGAATAAGTAGGATCCTTTAAATAATTATGCACATTAGAGGGTAATTCCTCAAGATTTCCTATCGAGAAACAACTGAGGTAATTGTCTCCCACTTTGAAATCATTATCCTCCAAATAAATATCCATCATAACTCTTTTTTCTTCCCCAAACTCAAATGTCAAATACTGTTCTATTGCCCCGGTCTGTGTCAGGTCTCCCAGGATCGCTTTCCCAGTAGAACGAGAAACCCCAATTCCATTTTCAGTTAATATGCTAATGAATTGTGATACCTTATCGCTAAAATCATCCCATCTGTTTTTATCCAACATGTCGTTTGGAACAATTTTATTCCTACACAAAATAGATAAATAACTAGTTGTTTTAAGATTTTCCTTTGTAGATAAGGTTATAAAAACGTATGATTTATGATTTAAAAATTTTCTGTTTTTAAAGTGATTTGCAGAAGATACAGATAAAAAACTATTAGATATAGGTTTATCTAAACATGTGCACTCATAGAAGATATCTTGCTTATGAACTATGGTATAAGTTGGCAATACCCTCAATGCTCTCACCCACACTTGATGAAAGTTTTCATAGTCTTTTTTACTAAAAGAATACACCTCTGGAAGAGACAACTCTAGTGCCACTGTTATGTCGGCAAACTTGCTTACTAAACAGTTATTCTCCCATGCCAAAATAGGCAGATACTCTAATATGTTGTTAGAATTTTTCATCTCTAACTTCTACTATTTGGTAAATTCTTTTTGTTACAGAAATATGTTTTACTACTTTTTTAGATGCCATCAATTGCATCAATCCATGTTCTCCAAACTTGTTGTTAAGTTTAAAACAACTACATATTGCCAATAGAAAAGCGATAACCCCAATAAGTAATGCCCCCATTACATCAAGAAGAATTGTGAGAATAAAGCTGAATAATAACACCAGTAGTACAAGGAATACGAAGTATATTACATATTGTGACCTGAGGCCAAAAAATTCGACTGGCTTACCCACTCCTCTATTGACTTGATATGTAGCCATACTTAATCTTTAATCGCTTATCCTATGAAGAATGCTCTAATAGCAGTAACTGCTACTATTGCAAAAACACAAGATCCAAACCAAGAGGCAGCAGTTTTTGTAGTGTCAGAACTACCTGCAGACCATTTTCCATACACTTTCACCGCGCCAATAAAACCAATTACAGCACAGATGACATAGAATAAATTTGTAATAGGCTCTATGTAAGATAAGATTTCTGAGTTGGCCTTTTCAAGCGCAGCCACTCCATTACCTTGAGCCATTAAGGACGTAACATTTAATAGGACCAGTGAGAATACACCAATCCCCTTTAGATTTTTTTTCATACACTATGGGCTTAAAAATTAAACACTGAACTTTTGGACCTTTGATTTTTTTAAATCAGTGTTGTCTTTCTTGAAGTAATTATAATACACAAAAATGCCAGCATTAAATACAATTAACGCAGCAAATAGAAAGACTAAACACGTAGTCCAACTAATTTTTTCTAATCCAAACATGATTATTTTCAATAAGAACCAAGACCTAAAACAAACGTTGAGTTCGCCTGTTTCTGATGCAAAGTAACGACATATTTTTCTATTTTTCAAATCATTTTAAGCCGTTTTAACAAATATTTGCATTTGCTCGCCCTATTAATATATATAATTATAGCCGATTTTTGTTAACACATTTTAACTAAACAAACAACGCAAAACCCACTGTTTCTCAGGTAATTTTGACCTCGAAAAAAATATTTTGCTCGTTTTGTAGATATTTTTTAACTTTGTAGATTGTAAAAACTTTTTTGTATGGTTCTAAATTATATTTGGGCAGGTTTCTTTATAATAGCCTTTGTGGTGGCACTCATCCAATGCTTCGTGTTTGGAGACAATATGATATTTGCAAAAATAGTAGACAGCACATTTGATATGTCGAAATTTGCAGTAATGGATATTGCCTTGCCTCTTGTTGGGGTAATGACTCTTTGGCTTGGCATAATGAATATTGGAGAAAAGGCTGGTTGCGTAAGATTTCTTTCTAGAATAATAGGACCATTTTTTAGCCAACTATTTCCTGAAGTTCCAAAAAATCACCCTGTGCATGGTCAACTTCTAATGAACTTCTCTGCAAATATGCTTGGTCTAGACAATGCCGCTACACCACTTGGTCTGAAGGCTATGAATTCGCTTCAAGAACTTAATCCAAATAAAGACACCGCGTCTAACGCACAAATTATGTTCTTGGCACTAAATACATCAGGGCTTACTCTAATACCTATTGCCATAATGGCACAAAGATCTATACTTGGAGCAGCCAACCCAACCGACATATTTATTCCACTTTTAATAGCAACTTATTGCTCTACACTAATTGCTATTTTTTACGTTGGAATCAAGCAAAAATTGAGATTGCTAAACAAAATTTTTATCTCTTGGATAGGTGGAATTACAGCAGCAATTGGTGGACTTGTTTGGTATGTATCTACTCTAAGCAGAGAAGAAATGATGGTATTCTCTAGCATCTTTAGCAATGCACTTTTACTTACCATCATCATAGCATTTATAGGTGGCGCCCTTTACAAAAAAGTAAACGTCTTTGAGGCATTTATTGATGGAGCAAAAGAAGGTTTTACCACCTGTATAAAAATTATTCCTTATATGGTAGGAATGCTCGTTGGAATCGCCGTTTTTAGAGCATCTGGTGCAATGGACCTGCTTATAATGGGAATAGAGAAAATAGTATCTATTTTTACCGATGAAACCGAGTTTATTGGAGCTCTTCCTACAGCCTTTATGAAACCTCTATCTGGAAGCGGTGCAAAAGCCATGATGGTAGAAGCTATGAAGACCTACGGAGTAGATTCATTTGTGGGCAGACTATCTTGTATATTCCAAGGTGCTGCTGATACCACATTTTATATTATTGCCCTTTACTTTGGTTCTGTGGGCATCAAGAAAACTAGATACGCAGTGAGCGCTGGTCTTATCGCAGACTTCGGCGGAGTCATCGCTGCAATACTAATTGGATATTTATTCTTTGCATAAACGTTATGATAAGCTATCATTTAGAAGGTGTAGAAAAACCTAAGATTTGTACTAGAAGAACATCAAAATGGGTAAAAGATGTTGCAGAAAAACACGGAAAAATAGTCGGTGAAATCGCCTATATTTTCTGTTCAGACGAGTACATTATAGACGTAAATAGAAAGTTCTTAAACCACGACTATTACACAGATGTTATCACATTTGACTATAGCGAAGGCAAGAAGATTTCTGGAGATATTTTCATCTCGTTAGACACTGTAAAAACGAATGCCGAAGCATTCAATCAAGATTATTATAACGAACTAGAAAGAATCATTATTCATGGCATTCTTCACCTTTGTGGTTTTAAAGACAAAGAACCTAAGGACAAAGAAGAAATGACATATCAAGAAGACGAAGCTATTAAATTACTTATAAAACCGCTTAAGAAATGACATTTGAATATGATGTAATAGTAGTAGGAGCAGGCCACGCAGGTTGCGAGGCAGCAGCTGCAGCAGCCAATATGGGTTCGCGTACATTGCTTATCACAATGGACATGAACAAGATTGCTCAAATGAGTTGTAACCCTGCTATTGGTGGTATTGCAAAAGGCCAAATAGTAAGAGAAATCGACGCACTTGGAGGTTTCACAGGACTTGTTACAGATAGAAGTTCACTTCAGTTTAGAATGCTAAACCGTTCTAAAGGACCAGCTATGTGGAGCCCTCGTTCTCAATGCGACAGAATCAAGTTTATCCAAAACTGGAGACAAGTTTTAGAGAACACAGAAAACCTATATATTTGGCAAGATACAGCCGTTGGATTGATAGTAAAAAACAACACTGTTTGTGGTGTGAAAACTGCATTAAATGTCGATTTCATCGGCAAAAGTGTGGTGCTTACAAATGGTACTTTCCTAAACGGTTTAATGCATATTGGTAAGACCCAACTTGCTGGTGGTAGATGTAGCGAACCTGCTAGTTATGGACTTACAGAACAACTAAAAGAACTAGGCTTCACTACCGATAGAATGAAGACTGGTACTCCTGTGCGAATCGACATTAGAAGCGTGGATTTATCTCTTGCGTTAGAACAACCAGGAGAATGCGACTTCCACAAATTCTCATATTTAGACGAGCCACTACGTCCACTTAAACAACTTCCTTGTTATACTCTAAACACAAACGAAGAAGTACATGAAGTGCTTCGCAATGGGCTTGTAGATTCACCTCTATATAATGGTCAAATCAAGAGTATCGGACCTCGTTATTGTCCAAGTATTGAAACCAAAATTG
>JAXJWL010000139.1:0-4083 GCA_036308065.1 Paludibacteraceae bacterium | reverse complement strand
TATTTAATCATGCGCCAAAGCGATATCCTTGCTATTATTTAATTATTAAACTATTAAATTAACCTATTAAACTCCACCCGTAGGGTGGCACAGAATTGTAACACCGTCTCAAAATTGCGATTAAGTGAGAGCAGAAGCAAGCTTGCTTGATAATGCCGAACGTGAGCAATTTCAATAAAGTTAAAGGGCATAGCCCGGCGAGGCGGGGAACCTAAAAATAAAATATCATGGCAAAAGAAATAAAATTTAATGTAGAAGCTCGCGACCTACTTAAAAAAGGTGTTGACGAACTTGCTAACGCAGTAAAAGTTACATTAGGCCCTAAAGGTCGTAACGTAATCCTAGCTAAAAAATTTGGTGCTCCACATATCACAAAAGACGGTGTAAGTGTAGCAAAAGAAATAGAACTTGAAAATCCATACGAAAATATGGGTGCTCAAATGGTAAAAGAAGTAGCATCTAAAACTGGTGACAACGCTGGTGACGGTACTACTACCGCTACTGTGCTTGCACAAGCTATCATTTCTGTAGGTCTTAAAAACGTTGCAGCTGGTGCAAATCCAATGGACCTAAAACGTGGTATCGACAAAGCCGTAGCAAAAGTTGTTGAATCTATCAAAGCTCAATCTCAAGAAGTGGGCGACGACAACAACAAAATTGAACAAGTGGCAACTATCTCTGCAAACAACGACAACGAAATTGGTAAACTTATTGCTGACGCAATGGCAAAAGTGAAAAAAGAAGGTGTTATCACTGTTGAAGAAGCAAAAGGTACTGACACTACTGTAGAAGTGGTTGAAGGTATGCAATTTGACCGTGGTTATCTTTCTCCATACTTCGTAACTGATACTGAAAAAATGGAAGTTGTAATGGAAAAACCACTTGTGCTTATCCACGACAAAAAAATCTCTTCACTTAAAGAAATTCTTCCTATCCTAGAAGCTACTGTTCAAAACAATCGTTCTCTTCTTATCATTGCAGAAGACGTAGATAGCGAAGCACTTACTGCACTTGTAGTAAACAGACTACGTGCAAACCTACGTGTTTGTGCTGTTAAAGCTCCTGGCTTTGGCGACAGACGTAAAGAAATGCTTCAAGACATTGCTATCCTAACAGGTGGTACAGTAATTTCTGAAGAACAAGGTCTAAAACTAGACTCAGCTACTCTTGAAATGCTTGGTAGCGCAGAAACTATCACTATCAACAAAGACAACACTACTATCGTAAATGGTGCTGGCAACAAAGAAGCTATCGCCGCTCGCGTAGGTCAAATCAAAGTGCAAATCGAAAAAACAACTTCAGACTACGACCGCGAAAAACTTCAAGAACGTCTTGCAAAACTTGCTGGTGGTGTGGCAGTACTTTACATTGGTGCTCCTTCTGAAGTAGAAATGAAAGAGAAAAAAGACCGCGTAGATGACGCTCTTTCTGCAACTCGTGCTGCTGTAGAAGAAGGTATTGTTCCTGGTGGCGGTGTAGCATATATCCGTGCTATTTCTGCTATCGAAGGTCTTAAAGGTGTAAACGACGACGAAACTACTGGTATTGAAATTGTAAAACGTGCTATCGAAGAACCTCTTCGCCAAATCGTTGCTAACGCAGGTAAAGAAGGCGCTGTAGTAGTACAAAAAGTGCGTGAAGGCGAAGGTGACTTTGGTTACAACGCTCGTACTGACGTTTACGAAAACCTACTTACCTCTGGTGTTATCGACCCTGCTAAAGTAACTCGCGTGGCTCTAGAAAATGCTGCTTCTATCGCTGGCATGATGCTTACCACAGAATGCGTTATCGCAGATAAAAAAGAAGACAACCCTACCCCTGCAATGCCTCCAATGGGTGGTGGCATGGGCGGCATGATGTAATCTAAAAGTCCATACTCTAAATAAGCAATCCCCTCGGTCATTTTCGCCCTTTGACATGCTCAGGGTCCGAAAAATTCCGAGGGGATTAATATTTTACAAAAGTAAAGGACACTGCACGCAGTGTCCCTACTCTATCTTGCGGCTACTATTATTTCACCATTACTTTTACTTTGTCTTCACCGATTGCTACTACGTAGATGCCAGATTGTAATGCGCCGTTTAGGGCTGTTACGTCTTGACCTACAGTGTTGTAGATGCTAAAGTCTGCATCTGCAGAGATTGTACCTTCTGATACTTTAATAGAAGCTGCGCTCACCTCTTCTACAGCAGTTGGAGTTCCAGTTGTAAATGTACCAGTGTAAGTGTCAAGTACTTTATTTTCAGAGTCTTTTGCTTCTAGAATGTAACCATATTCTGTGTCGTTTTCCAATCCTGTTACGGTAAATTGGAAGCCTGTTGCTGGTGTGGCATCAGCACTGCGTTTAAAGTTTAATGCGGTTAATTGACCGTATGCATTAAAGTCTAAGGTGCAGAATAATTCGCCCTCAAAGGTGATTTCCAATGTATATGAAACAGCTTTATCAACTACAGGCCATGTAAACTTAGCATTGTCTTTGTCTGGAGAAATCACTACATCAGACACTGGCACATCTACTGTTCCCATTGCCATAATATACTTAAAGTCTGTATATTGAGGGTGGAATTTGTAATCTTCCAATGCTTCTGCTGGTACGTGTAAGTTTGCATTGAAGTTTGAGAACATTGCTTCTTCTTCACTTTCTGCCCAATCATCTTCAACCCACCACAAAGCAGGAGGAGTGGTAGCATAACAATAAACATTACGCAGATTTGTTCCTTGCATTACAAATGCTTCAGTACCAATTTTCTTAACTGTACTTGGAATTACCGCCATAGATAAGTTCTCACAACCCATAAAAGCACCAACACCTATACTTTCTACTCCTTCTGGAATTATTATTGTTTTTAATTCCCCAGAATAAATAAATGCATAGTGTGGTATTTCTTTTATAGAATTAGACAATTTAATTTTTTCTAAAGCAAGCATAGAATAGAATGCAGCAAGTTCTATTTTTGTTACATTATCAGACATTTCCAATTCTTTTAAATACATATTTGTAAATGCCATAGTATCAATAGTTGCAACAGTGCTTGGTACACTATATTTCTCTCCTTCTTTGAGACGAGGATAATAATAAAGAATAGTTTTATCTTTATTAAACAACACACCATCTATAGATGAAAGAGTTTCATGGGCTTCATCAATATTAATAGCAGTAAGTGGGTTATCTAGCCACCATTCTTTATAATCCATTACATTTTCTGTTACTGCAGGTATATTAACTTCACCTTTAATATTTGATGGTACTTCTAATATTTTTGTAAAATCTTTGGTATATAAGATACCATCTTGGCTAGCATACACTGCATTGTCTTTATCTACAATAAATTTCTCTAGAGAATACCCACCAATACCATCTTCCTCAATTAATTTTACACCTGCAGGGATATAAATTTCAGTGATAGACCTAGAACCTAATCGCAAAGCGAACTCTTCTATAGTTTCTACGCTTTCTGGAATAGATATAGACTGTAGAGGCAAATCTCTACACAAACCAGAAGGAATTGTTTTCACTTTATTTCCAAAAGTAAATGAAGTTAAGTTTTCAGAATAACCAAATATAGACTCTGAAAGGTATGTTATTTCGCCTTCTTTTCTATTTTCATCTACTTTACAATCTATAGCATTCCAAACAACTTTTCTCAATTTTTTACCACCGCTAAATGCTCCGCCACCTACGTAAGTAACATTTTCTGGGATGGTAATTTCTGTAATTGAACAGCCACTGAAAGCTCTTTTACCAATAGATTTCACAGAATTTGGAATAGTAATTTCTGTTATCTTAGACATTCCAAAACATAAAGCGTTTGGAATACTTTCTACTTCATTACCAAAAACAAAGGTATGTATAGAATTGGAACCGTCAACTCCTTGTATTTCTGAATAGAAAATATCTTTATTTTCTATATAAATTTCTTCTCCGTATTTAATTTCCTCATATACAGATTCACAGTTTATAGCATTCCAAGTTACTTTTTCTAGATAATCTGCATTAAATGCATTTTCACCTATCTTTGTTACATTCTTAGGAATGGTTATTTCTTTCAATGATGAACATTCTAAAAATGCACTTTCACCTAT
>JAXJWL010000138.1:0-2893 GCA_036308065.1 Paludibacteraceae bacterium | reverse complement strand
TTTTCGCAGTGACGAGGTACGCGCAAATGTAGAGTTTCAAGTCCTCGATTCAACAAGAACGCATTTTCTGGAGACTGAATAGAACCAAGGTCTCTCATCAATTGCGCTGTTGCTTTGGTAATATAAGCACCTTTACCAAATGCTTTGCTATAAGCAAGTCCGTGGTAAGAAGGGTCTGGCTCGGTCAAACCTGGATATTTGTCAGCATGAGCTTCCCAGTCGAAATTGCCACTATCCACAATGCAACCACCCACTGCAGTAGCATGGCCATCCATGTATTTGGTAGTAGAGTGAATCACAATATCAGCACCAAACTCGATAGGACGGCAGTTGATAGGTGTTGGGAAAGTATTGTCAACAATTAATGGTACTCCATTTTTGTGCGCAATACGAGCAAATTTTTCTATATCAAGCACGCTAAGTGCAGGGTTTGCTATAGTTTCGCCGAAAAGCGCCTTGGTATTTGGGCGGAACGCCTCTTGAATTTCTTCTTCAGATGCATCCGGATTGATAAATGTACACTCAATACCAAGTTTTTTCATGGTCACAGCAAACAAGTTGAATGTGCCACCATAAATAGACGAAGAACTAATAAAGTGGTCGCCAGCTTCGCAAATATTAAAAATAGAATAGAAAGAAGCTGCCTGACCAGAAGAAGTAAGCATAGCTGCTACCCCACCTTCTAGTTCTGCTATTTTGTTTGCCACAGCGTCGTTTGTTGGATTTTGAAGACGTGTGTAGAAATATCCACTTGCTTTTAGGTCGAACAAATCTGCCATTTGCTCGCTAGTTTCATATTTAAATGTTGTACTTTGGTAAATAGGTAACACACGTGGCTCACCTTTTTTAGGTTGCCAACCACCTTGTACACAGATTGTATTCAATTTTCTTGCCATAATTTATAAATTTTAAATTATACGTGTAAGGACATTGCTCGTCCAATTGTTTTTTGTGTAGGGACATTGCGTGCAATGTCCGAATATTAAACCACAAAGATAAGAATAAATTTCTAACTCCTAACTCCTAACTCCTAACTTTTTTTATTTGCATAAATGAAAAAAAATCCATACCTTTGCCCCGCTTTTAAAATATCGTGTGATGGGAATCGGATCGCCAACACCTAAAAGCACTAATAATTGGTCCGAATTTGAGTAACACAAATTTATTTAAACAATGAAAACATTTGAATTAGAAGGCGCTCTAAGAGCAGACCTAGGAAAAAAAGCTGCTAAAGCTTTACGTTCTTCAGAAGCAATCCCATGCGTACTTTACGGTGGAAAAGAAAACATTAACTTTACTGTAACTCAATCTGCAGTTCGTAAACTTATCTATTCTCCAAACATCTACGCTGTAAAACTTACTATCGACGGTAAAGTTTACAACGCAGTACTTAAAGACGCTCAATATCACCCAGTAAACGACAAAATTCTTCACTTAGACTTCCTAGAAGTAAACGAAGAAAAACCAATCGTATTCAGCGTTCCAGTTAAAACAGAAGGTCTTGCAGTTGGTGTACGTGCCGGTGGTAAACTTTCTCTAGTTCTTCGTAAACTAAAAGTTAAAGCTATCTACACTCAAATCCCAGAAATCTTAGTAGTAAACGTTGAAAACCTAGAACTAGGTAAAACTATTAAAGCTGGTGAACTTTCATACGAAGGCTTACAAATTATGAACAACAAGGATAACGTAGTTGTAGCTGTTCAATTGACACGTGCTGCACGTGGTGCTCAAGCTGCTGCTAATAAAAAATAATCCAAAATGAAATACTTAATTGTCGGTTTGGGCAACATTGGTCCTGAATACCACGAAACCCGCCACAATATAGGATTTATGATGTTAGACGCCTTCGCCAAGGCGTCTAATGTTTTTTTTACCGAGAAGCGTTACGGGGTTGTGGCAAAATGCAGGGTAAAAAATGCTGAACTTATATTGCTCAAACCAAATACATTTATGAACCTGAGTGGCAATGCCGTGAGATATTGGCTTGCCGAAGAAAAAATACCAGTAGAAAACCTACTTGTACTTGTAGATGACCTTGCCCTACCCTTTGGCTCATTGCGCTTAAAACCAAAAGGTAGCAGCGCAGGACACAATGGTCTTACCAATATCCAAAACCTTATTGGCACAGAAAAATACTCTCGCCTAAGATTTGGTATTGGCAACGATTTTCCAAAAGGAAAACAAGTAGATTATGTACTTGGCAAATTTTCTGACGAACAAATGTCTACCATGCCAGAAAAACTAGAAACTTGTGGTGAGATAATCAAAAGTTTCTGCCTTGCAGGTGTGGAACGTACCATGAATCAATTTAACTCAAAATAATGAAATCTTTCAAGAATTTCCCTATCGTAAGAGTCTTGTTCAATTTTGGACTAATGCTATTAGTCTTTACCCTTTGCAGACTCGCTTTCTATTTGAGCAACTACAATTATTTCTCAGATTTAAACATAGGTGAAATTCTTAAGATTTTTTATGGCGGAGTAAAATTCGACATTTCTGCTCTGCTATATTTCAATGTCCTTTACATTCTTTTGGCATTGCTGCCATTTAAATTTAGAGGAAGCAAAATCTACAACAAGATTATAAAATGGGTTTATTTTGTACCCAACTCAATTGCCCTATTTTTAAACTGTGCCGACATCACCTACTACCCATTTTCGCTACGCAGAACCACCTGCATGATTTTCAGAGAATTTGGAGGCGACAACAATATTGCACAAATCTTTGCTACCGCTATGGTAGATTATTGGTATATCACTCTGTTTTTTGTTGGGGTGATTGTGGCGTTGTGGTATTTGTATAAGGGGATTTATGCGAATACGCTAAGCAATAACATAAAATACTACACTTCGCATACACTAACGCTTTGTATATCAATATATTTCTGCATCAT
>JAXJWL010000137.1:0-2235 GCA_036308065.1 Paludibacteraceae bacterium | reverse complement strand
TCCCTTGTTCGGCACAAAGTTGAAGGCTTAGTTCTTTCAGTTTGTATTTTTGGATTTTGCCACTGCCGGTAAGAGGGAAGCTATCCACAAAGAACACATATTTAGGTATCTTGTAGCGAGCAATTTTGCCCTTGCAGAAGTCGCGCACATCTTCAGGCTCTAGTTTAGCCCCTTCTTTCAAGATAATGAACGCACCCACTTCCTCACCATATTTTTTAGAAGGCACAGCAGCCACTTGCACGTCGCTCACACCCTCTAGGTGATAAAGGAATTCCTCAATTTCGCGAGGGTAAATATTTTCACCACCACGAATAATCATATCCTTGATACGACCAGTGATGCGGTAATATCCATCTTCGTCTTTCACGCCAAGGTCGCCAGAGTGAAGGTATCCATTAGCATCGATAATTTCCGCAGTAGCCTTTTCGTTTTTATAATAACCCTTCATCACGTTGAAACCACGGCAACACATTTCGCCTTGCACCCCAGGAGGACAAATCTCACCAGTTTCAGGGTCGATTACTTGCACTTCCACAAACGGATAATCACGACCCACAGTAGTACAACGTTTTTCAAAACTATCCTCAACAGTAGTTTGAGTCATACCAGGAGAGGTCTCTGTAAGTCCATAAACAGAAGTAATAGTCATGTGCATTTTGTCGCTCACCTGACGCATAAGTTCAATAGGACAAAGCGCACCCGCCATAATACCAGTACGAAGACATGTTAAGTCAAACATATCAAACATAGGGTGGTTTAGCTCCGCGATAAACATAGTAGGCACACCATATAGAGCAGTACAACGTTCTTGATGCACAGAAGCAAGCACCACAAGAGGGTCAAACTTCTCTACCATCACCTGAGTACAACCATGTGTCAAACAGTTCATAGTAGCAAGTACCACACCAAAACAGTGGAAAAGAGGCACACACACACAAAGTTTGTCGTCAGAAGTAAACTTCATGTGTTCGCCAGTGAAGAAACCGTCGTTTGATATATTATAATGTGTAAGCATCACACCCTTTGGAAAACCAGTTGTTCCAGAAGTGTATTGCATATTTACCACGTCGTGACAATTTACGTTAGCTTTAGCTTCGTTTAGTTTATCATCAGAAATAGAACTACCAAGAAGAAGTATCTCAGCAGTGTTGTACATACCACGATGCTTTTCTTGACCAATGTAGATTACATTCTTCATTTTTGGGAAACGCTCGCTGTTTAGCTTACCACGTTGGCAAGTTTTAAGTTCAGGAAGCATTTTGTAAGTCATATCCACATAGTCGCAATCCCAAGTACCATCAATGATACAAAGAGTATGCATATCTGAGTGCTCACACAAGTACTCCAATTCGTTTTGTTTATAATTTGTATTTACAGTTACGCAAACAGCACCAATACGTGCACAAGCATAAAGGAAAGTCAACCAGTCTGGCACATTAGTAGCCCAAAGACCCACGTGAGTACCCTTTTCAATGCCAATAGCAAGCATACCTTTAGCAAGGTGGTTTACACGTTCGTTAAACTCCTTCCAAGTAAAACGAAGACCGCGGTCTGCATACACAATATAGTCCTTGTCTGGAGTCTGTTCAGCCCAATATTCTACCCATTCACCAAGGGTTCTAGTAGAAAGTTCGTAATTTTTCATATCAAAACATTAGAATGGAGCGTAAACAACAGCTAAAATTTTAGAAGATTCGGTAGCATAAACCAAGTGTTCCACGATAGAATCGTAGTAAATGCTATCTCCAGCTTCCAACACATATTCATTGATGCCGTATTTAATCTTCACTTGACCTTCCAACACATAAATAAACTCTTCGCCCTCGTGAGAAGAAAGAAGTAGATTTTCTGTATCAGCAGGCTCAATATTGATAATAAAAGGCTCCATATTGCGTCCAGCCTTGCGTTTTGCAAGCGACATAAAGTTTAGGTGAGAATTTGAACGACTCTTAGTGTTTGAAGTACTAAGTGTTTTTTCGCTTTCGCCACCACGGCAAATTTCAGGTCCAAGGTGATTGTTGTCGTCAAGGAAAGTGCCAAGGCGCACACCAAGTGCGCGAGCTATCTTGATAAGCGGAGACAGCGAAGGAATATTTGTATTTTCCTCAATTTCAGTAACTAAAGAAAGCTCCAAACCACTATTTTCAGCTAGTTGTTCACGAGTAAGTTTGCGAGTTTCTCTAAAAGCTTTAATCTTATCTCCAATTAAAATTTCGTTAGACATATTATATAATG
>JAXJWL010000136.1:0-1738 GCA_036308065.1 Paludibacteraceae bacterium | reverse complement strand
TTGAAGTAGTTGATAAGCAGAGTTTTACCAGGTTTAGAGCTAGTCATGGCAAGTCCCTTTACTCCTGTGATACAGTTTATTAAAGAAGATTTGCCCACGTTTGAACGTCCAATAAATGCGTATTCTGGCACTTTACTGTCTGGGCATTTCGCCACCGAAGGACTGCTAATAAGAAATTTTGCACTCTGAATTATCATTTTCGTCTAATAAGCATTAATCCTACAAAGGTAATAAATCCATTTAATAATAACAATTCGTATCCTAAAGAATTGCCAGATAACACCTGTATTATAACGCAAATAATAGGCGAAATAGTGCATATTAATGGAGAATATTTATCGTTAATTTCAACTTTTGTAAACATCGATAGGGCAAAAAGACCTAGAAGTGGACCGTATGTATAAGATGCCAATTGAAAAAGCAGGTCTATCATATTGTCGTTTTCCACAAAGTAAAATACCATTAGCATTATGCAGAAAAATACTCCCACTGCAATATGCGTTAGTTTTCTGAAATTTTCATATTTGCCCTTGTCTTCCTTTGCCTCAGGTAGGCAAAAAGTAGTAGAAATAGTTGTGGTGAGCGACACAAAAGTGGAGTCGGCGCTAGAAAGCGAAGCCGAAATAATACCTATTATAAAAATGTATGTTGCCACCTCTGGTAGTAGTCCCATTCTTACAGCCTCTGGCAAAAGCATATCGTTTTCTGCAGGAATAGTTATGCCATTTTCTATAAAAATGCCACCCACATATAGTCCCAATAGTAAGAATGCAAAATTTATGGGCAAGAACATAAAACCGTAGCTATACATGTTCTTTTGTGCTTCCTGTAAGGTGCGGCAGGTAAGATTTTTTTGCATCATATCTTGGTCGAGGCCTGTCATACACACCGTAATAAGCATACCACTAAGCACATATTTCACAAAATTGTTTTTGGCTACCCAATCTGTAACAATAAAAGATTGTTGGCTCAATGTTTCGCCGAGTGAAAAACTTTCTCCCAATTGATTGTAAGACAATAAAAGCAAGACAATTAGTGCTCCAAGCAAAAAAACAGTTTGGATTACATCCGTTTTAACCAAAGTATGAATGCCACCTACAGATGTGTAGAGGTAGATAAATGCTACCATTAAAATAGCAACCAAAGGGAAAGGAATGCCAAGCGGTGCAAAAATAAAGGTGTGAATAAGAAACGCACTCACGTAGAGTCTGGCAGCAGAACCAAGCCCTCGGCTCAGTATAAAAAACATTGATGCCGTGCGATAACTATGTTTGCCGTGGCGCAGGCTAAGGTATTCGTAGATATTGGTTAAGTTTAGTTTGTAGTACAGGGGCAGGAGCACTTTTGCCACAATAATATACCCAAGCGAAAACCCAAGCACCAATTGCATATAGGTGAAACCACTACTCGGAGCCATCCCCGGCACAGAAATAAACGATATTCCCGAAAGCGAAGCTCCTAGCATACCAAATGCCACCATCGCCCACGACGAATTTCTCTCAGCAGTGAAAAACACATCATTTCCGCTCTGCCTTTTATAAAAAGCCACAGCCAAAATAAGCAGTATATATCCGATAAGTATGTATAGCATAAGAGTACAAAATTAAGAATTAAAATTAAATTTATTGTACTTACATTACTAATTTATCCAAGATATAATACTATCTTTGTACCTTATGCAGTCTTATCCTTCATATTTATTAGAGAATGCGGTGGCGCAGTTGGCAAAACTTCCAGG
>JAXJWL010000135.1:0-13878 GCA_036308065.1 Paludibacteraceae bacterium | reverse complement strand
TCTGCTTTCATTCACGCATTCTGCACAGTGAAGGAAACAGAAATACCTATCAAAGCATGGGATGAATATAAAGCCTAAGCGATTTTAATCTAATGCGGTCACGTGAGCAAGTCACGTGGCCGCATTTTTTTTGTGCTGTTTTCTTAAAATTTTCAATTTATATGTTAAAAAACTACATTTTGATGCAATCGTTTTAATTTTATTTGAGAAAATTGGTAGTATAAAGAAAATTTGTAGTATCTTTGTAATAAGAATAAACTTTAAAAGGGATAGAATATGAAAAAATTATTTACAGCATTATTTGTGTTAGCATCATCAGTGCTATCATTATGTGCAGCTCCTGGAGAGTTGGTAGTAACTCCAGAATCACCAAGTGCTAATGGTGCAATTGTACTTACTTACACACCTACAGCTACTCAAAAATGGATGGAAACAGAAGATGTATTTCTATATACCTGTCTAGAATTGGATAAAAATGGTGAGTGGGCTAAAGAAAAACAAGAATGGTCTAAATGTAACACTAGAAGTTTCTTATGGACCAAAAAATCAGATGGTACACTTACTTATACCATTTCAAACATTAAATCATATTTTGGTTTAACAGACGAAGAAGTACCACAAGTTTCTGGTATGTTCATCATTCTTAAAAATGAACAATATCAAACAGACGACAAATATGTTGCACTCAATGCATCTAAAAAGAAAGAAAAATTTACAGGTACTGTAAAATTCTCTGTTCAAGTGCCAGCAGGTACTAAAGAAGTATGGGTAGCAGGTACTTTCGGTAAAGAAGGTGACCCTTTGTTCTGGAAACACGCTGACGCTAAACTACAACTTAAAAAAGTGGATGAAACTCACTTTGAAGGTACTATCAAAAATGTACCAGCAGATCTTCACTACTTATACGTATGGGGTCCTCGCACAGACCAATCTGAATATCGTTTCAGTCACCGTCCATTAGGTGGTCGTAACGAAGTAAACGACAAAGTTGAATACTGGGGCGATATGACTCTAAATGTAACAGTGCCACGTAGCACAACAGAAGTTTATGTTTCTGGTAACTTCAACAATTGGGAATTCTCTAGAATGGTGGACGCTGGCAACAACAACTGGACATTCCACGTGCCTCCAACATCATTTGATGGTAATACTATCGAATACTATTACTATTACAAAAACAGTGCTGAAGCAGTAGAATCTGGTGCAAAACGTAAAGTTAAATTTGTGGGATTCTCTACTCAATACGATGAAATAAAAGCATGGTAATTGCCGGCTTATTTTAAGAGGTGATTTTCTCGTAGTCCTTGTCTTCGAAATCCTCGAGTACCTATGTACACTCCGGTTTCTCTGACTTCGGACTACTAAAACTCCCTCTCTTAAAATAACCCTTATAAAAAGGAATAATAACTAAAATCAATACAATTCACTTATTTGTTTAACTAAAACTTTATTTATTATGAAAAAGATTTTACTTTTAACAACTATGCTAGTTGCATCTATATGTGCAATGGCGCAAAATGTAACTGTTTACTTCGTGAACGACGCAGCATGGGAAACAGTTAATGCTTATGCATGGAGTCCTGAACCTAATGATGCTTGGCCAGGTGTACCTGCAACTCTTACTTCAGAAACTTGTAAAGGTGCTGCAGTTTATTCTTTTGATGTAGATTATTCAAAAACAACAAAAATCATTTTCAACAATGGTAGCGCACAAACTGATGATTTAGATATTGATCCAGCTAAACCTTATTGCTATGGTGGTCAATGGTTTGCTACTCTTGCTGAAATTGAAGGTGCTGGTGAAATTGTTGCTTATTTCCTACACGGAAACTTTGCTTCTTCAGATTGGGCTTCTGTAGCTTTAGTAGAAAATAATGGTGTATGGTCTATTGATGCGCTTGAAGTAGCAGTAGATGCTAACTTTGGTGTTAAGAGAACAACTAACGGTCTTCAAGATGCATGGTATTGGTCTGTTGACGGTGCTAATGTTTCTGCAACTGGTTCATACCAATTCGGCGAAGAAAAAACTCTAACTACAGGTGCCAATGCAAGCATCAACGCTGGTACATACGCAGTATCTTTCGACCCTGCAACTGAAACTCTAACTATCACAGCTTCTGACGAAGGCGGCGAAGAAGGTGGTGAAGAAGGTGGCGACGACCCAATCGATACTCCTACAGGCGCTGATTACTACCTAATTGGTTGGATTAATGGTGCTGATTATGGTGATAAAGCTGATGCAGCTAACCTAGGTGAATACAAATTTGTTGACGGAACTTTAGTTGCAACATTTACAGCAGATTCTTATGTTGCAATTAAGAATGGCGATATGACAAAATGGTATTTCGCTGAAGCTTATGCTGACGCATCTCCTGTTACTTTAGAAGCAGGTAAAGATTTCGGAGAAAAAATGAAAGTTCCAGGAAATGTAGAAGTAACTTTCACTTTAGTAGAAAATGCTGATGGTTCTTTAACTCTATCTTACACAACTGGTACTCCTACAGACCTAGAAGATGTTGACGCTGAAGATGCAGTTGTTGCTGCTTACGACTTACTTGGTCGTCCAGTTGCTGCTGACGCTGCAGGTTATGTTATCCTACAATACGCTTCAGGTAAAGCTGTTAAAGTATTCAACAACTAATCAGTAATTTACTGAAATATAAAAGTCGCAAACCAAAAGGTCTGCGACTTTTTTTATTAAATATTATAAGATTTTTATTTAGTTGAGGAAAGAATTTTTTCTACATCTTGTTTTAATGCAGGAATGTGTTTAATTATTAAACTCCATAGAAATTCTGTGGTTACACTATCATATCCATGAATTACTCGGTTTCTTGTATTAATAATTGCTTTAGCATTAGGCAATTCAAAGTTTGGGTCAACTTTTAATATTCTATTTATTGCTTCTCCCATAATTTCTACATTTCTTTCAACAGCTCTTTGTCTAAGCATATCATTTTGAAAGTTTTGAAATAATTTAGGAGCATTTGTAAAATAACTTTCCACTTCAATAGTGGCGTTAAGTATATCTACTAAATGTTTTTCTATATATTCATCCATAAATTAGTTGTTTTGAGTTATCTATATTTCTTCTTAGAATAGGATTACGTATAGCATTTTCCTCTAGTAAATCAACATCTCTACCTAATAAACTTTCTAATGATGATTTTAAGTCAAAGTAGTTATCTACATAGTCTTCTAAGTTAACTTTATTAAAGTCAACAACCATATCTACATCACTATCATTATTAAATCGATTAGTTAATATAGAGCCAAATACAAATAATTTACCTACATTATGTTTTTTACATAATGCAATTATTTTTTGTATGTTGTTTTCTATAAGTTTCATTTGATGATCTCCTTTCACTGCAAATGTAATAAAATTATCTTTTTTCTCATCATGTTTTTTTCTAAATTATATTATTATTATCTGAGTTTGAATCTTTATTCTTATATTTGTGGTAGAAAATTATAAAATAATTATAGTATTTCTTTTGTGAAAAAGGTACTGCTTATAACATATTATTTTCCACCGAGTGGTGGTGCTGGGGTGCAGAGATGGCTCAAGACTATAAACTATTTGCCAAAGGCTGGAGTAGAGACTATTGTGCTTACTGTAGACCCTGCAGTGGCATCATATCCTCAAATAGACGAGAGTTTGTGCAATGACGTGCCTAGTGGTATCAAGATTTACCGTACTCATACACGAGAGATACTCTCTTTGTACAAAAAGGTGTCGCCAAAAAAAGAGGTGCCATACGGTGGATTTGCCAATGAACCAAACCCAAATCTCATTCAAAAGATTTCACGCTTTATACGTGGCAATTTCTTCCTTCCAGACCCTAGGCGTGGTTGGAACAAATATGCTTTGGCAAAGGCAAAGGAGATAATTGAAACTGAGGCAATAGAAACCATTGTGACCACATCTCCGCCTCATTCTACTCAACTAATAGGACTAGAACTAAAACGCCTGTATCCGCATCTAAAATGGGTGGCAGACCTTCGCGACCCATGGACTGATATTTATTATAATGAAGACCTTTATCCTACACGTTGGGCTAAAAAACGCAATCTGCGTTACGAACGTTCTGTGCTTCTAGGAGCGGACCAAATAATCACTGTTAGCGAAGAGTGTAAGCGTCTTTTTGCAGAAAAAGCCGACGTAGCAGAAAAGATTGCAGTGATTCCAAATGGCTACGATACAAAGGACTTCTTCCAGTTAGGAGTAGTAAAAGAATTAGGAATTGTTAATCAGCAGCCAGAAATCACGAGCGGAGAGAGTAATTTAAAAACTCTTTCTTATATAGGTGTTTGGGCTCCGCAATATGACATAGAACCATTGAAGATGCTTGTGAAAGGCAGAAACGATATTTTGCTTCGCTTTGTGGGTGTGGTTTCAGAAGATATAAAACGTGAGATTGAGTCTTGGGGTGTGCAAACTGAGTTTATTTCGTATGTGAGTCACAATAAGGCGATTGAATATATGCAGGCATCTGATGCATTGTTGCTGTTTATTCCAAATGTGCCAAACAATGAGGGTATTCTCACAGGTAAACTATTTGAATACCTAGCATCAGGTAGAAAGATACTTCTTTTTGGCCCAGAAAGTGGTGATGCGATGAGTTTGATAAATGAATGTGAGGCGGGTGAGTGTTTTTCAAATAATTTTAATCTAGATAGTTTTCTAAATATGCCTTATAAGGGCAATGATAATATTAAATTGTATTCTCGTGAGGCATTAGCCTATAAAATAGCTTCTCTTTTATGAAAATATTTATAATTTCACAGGGTGTTCCTTCTGGGTCTGCTCCACTAAATGGTATTTTTGCTTGGGACCAAGCGTTGGCACTTAAAAAACTTGGTCACGAGGTGAGTGTGATGGCACTTGATTTTCGTCGTGTGTTCGACAGACGTTTTGGTAAACAATATTTTAAAAAGGATGGAATAAATGTATATCAATATTCACTTCATACAGGCATTTACAGACGTTTTTTGCATATTTTAGGGCGTGTATGTGCGAAGGTCTATAGAGATATGGTAAAAGAGCAAGGAGAACCTGATGTGGTTCATTCGCATTTCTATTTTATGGGTGCAATACTTGCTTCTATGCCTAAAAGACCTGCTTGTCCTGTTGTGATAACAGAGCATAGTAGCAAACTCAATAAAGATGCTTCTTTGATAAGCAAACTTGATAAAAAACTTGCTCGTATGGCTTATGATTATGCAGATAGGGTGGTGGCAGTGTCTAATGCTTTGGCAAAGAGATTGAAAACAAATTTCTCTGTAGATGCAGAGGTGATTCCAGATATGTTCAATCTGCCAAAAGTGGAACCTGTAGCAAAAGATGATAATGTATTTAGAGTGGTGTCTGTAGGGCGAATAGTGAGAGGTAAAGGTTTTTTCAAACTAGTAAATGCTTTTTATCAAGCCCAAATACCAGAAAATTCTGAACTTATTATTATAGGGGATGGTCCTCTAAAAGAATTTATACAAGAAGGTCTTGTAAACCATAGAACTAGATTGGTAGGGATGAAGAGTAGGGAAGAAATAGTGCGTTATTTACAATCTGCGGATATGTTTGCTTTACTTTCTCAATCTGAAACTTTTGGAGTGTCGTGTATAGAGGCTTTAAGTGTGGGATTGCCTGTGCTTGTGACTCGTTGTGGTGGTCCAGAAGATTTTATCAACGAATCAAATGGTATGCTTGTGCCTGTAGGTGATATGGAGGAAGCTGGTGTGGCTATTAGCAAAATGTACTTGAAAAAATATGATAAAGAGGCAATAAAGAAAGATTGCTACGAGAAATATTCTCCAGATGCAGTGGCACGCAGACTTGTTGAATATTATGCTTCTATTTCTTGATTTTTAGAAATTTCAAGATATATTCCAAAAGGTCTTTGTGGAAAATGGCAATAATGCCTAAATAGGTGATGCCACTTACGATACCTTGGATAACAAGTTTTATGTAAAGATTTTCTGTGCTTAAACCGCATAAATAACCAACGTATGAGATAATAAATCCCCAAATCATGGCTGGAACTATGTCTTTTAGTTGGTCTCCAATTTTTAACCCTACGTTTCTTTTTACTTGTAAAAGTGATGTAAACCATGCCAAGAAACAAGAAATGGCATAGCCAATAAGTAGTGCCATTACTCCGTAGTTGAAGCATAGAAGCACAGATACAAGTATCAGTCCACGTTTTATAAGTTCTACTTTAAAACTTTCTTTACTTTTCCCCACAGAGTTTAGTGCATTGTTGTTTATCTGGTACACGCAGGTAAACAGGTTTGCTATGCAGATAAGTTGAAAATATGGCACAGAAGTAAGCCATTTTTCACCAAATAGTGTAAAGAAAATTGGTTTGGCAGTGAAAATAAGGAAAATAGTACATGGTATCACTATAAGTGACGATTTTTGTATTATTTGCCTCATGGCGTGTATCATTCTGTCTCTTTCGTCGTGTATTTTAGCAAACAAATTGTAACTTGTTTTGCCAAAAATAGCACTGAAAGTGAAGTTTGATGTGTCGGCTATTTTGTTGGCTTGGGTGTAATAACCAAGTAGTCTTACTGTGTAAAATTTGCCTAGAAGGAATGTGTAAAGGTTGTTGAAAACTGCATTTAGCATGTTTGACGATAGTATGTGTATGCTAAATGATGCGTATTCTTTAAAGACCTGTTTTGAGAAAATGAGTTCTGGTATCCAGCGTTGCCAAATGTAAAAACAGATTACTCTGGTAAGGTGATATAGGGTTTGTTGGATAACTAGTGCCCATACTCCTAGACCGTAAAATGCAGATGCTGCTCCTGCTGCGCCACTAATAAATGTGCTTATAAAGTTTACTTTGGCTAGTTTTTTGAAGTCGAGGTCTCTTTCTATTAGACCGTATGGTACTATGTAAAGAGAGTTGAAAATAAGGGCAAGGTTTGTTACTCTTATGAGTGACACTAGCTTTGGTTGAGCAAAAAAGTCTGCTAAAAGTGGTGCTGTGAAAAAGAAAATAAGGTAAAGAGCGGTGGAAACTGCTAGGTTTGAATAAAAAACTGTGTTTGTATGCTCTTTAGTGATGTTTTTTGTTCTTACAAGGGCGGCAGTGAGACCACCTTCTACTAGCACGTAGGAAAGTGTAGCGAAAATCATTACCATTCCCATTAGACCATAGTCGGTAGGGGATAGTAGGCGGGCTAGAATAATGCCTATAATAAACTGAGTGCCTTGCTGGGCTACTCTATCTACAGAGCTCCAAGCAAGGGCACCAAGCATTTTATGTTTTAGATTTTCAGACATTTACAATATTCTTAGTGAGTTAACTCCTAACTCCTAACTCCTAACTCCTAACTTACATCACAATGTTTACGATTTTCTTAGGCACCACAATCACCTTCTTAATCGCCTTACCATCTAAGTATTTAGCGGTTTGCTCGTTGGCAAGTGCTATTTCTTCTACTTGTTTTGGATTTAGGTCGGCTGCAAGTTCTAGTGTGAAACGTACTTTACCGTTGAATGAAATTGGATATTTAACAGTGTTTTCTGCTAAGTATTTTTCATCGTGTTTAGGGAAAGCAGCGTCGCAAACTGTGGTTTCGTTGCCAAGTACGTGATATAGTTCTTCTGCTACGTGTGGTGCAAATGGTGCTAGAAGCACTACAAGTGGTTCTAGGATAGCACGTTTGTTGCATTTTGCAGAGTTTAGCTCATTCACGCAAATCATAAATGCTGAAATTGCGGTGTTGAATGAGAAGTTTTCAATATCACTTGTTACTTTCTTAATAGTTTTGTGAAGTGTTTTGTATTCTTCTGCAGTTGGTTCTGCGTCTGATACATTCACATCGTCGCCTTTAAAGAATAGTCCCCATAGACGTTTTAGGAAGCGGTGAACACCGTCGATACCGTTTGTATCCCATGGTTTAGATTGTTCTAGAGGTCCAAGGAACATTTCGTATAAGCGTAGTGTGTCTGCACCGTAGTTTTCTACAATATCGTCTGGGTTTACCACGTTGAACATAGATTTAGACATTTTTTCTACTGCCCAACCGCAAATATATTTGCCGTCTTCTAGGATAAACTCTGCGTTAGCAAAGTCTGGCATCCATGCACGGAATTTGTCTAGGTCTAGAATGTCGTTAGACACGATGTTTACATCTACGTGGATTTCTTGTGTTTTATATTGGTCTTTTAAACCTAAAGATACGAACTGATTTGTGCCGATAACACGATAAACGAAGTTTGAACGGCCTTGAATCATACCTTGGTTGATAAGTTTTTGGAATGGTTCGTCTTTGCAAATTAGACCAAGGTCAAATAAGAACTTATTCCAGAAACGGCTATAGATAAGGTGACCAGTAGCGTGTTCTGTACCACCGATGTAAAGGTCCACGTTTTGCCAATATTCGTTTGCCTCTTGGCTCACTAGGGCTTCGTTGTTGCGTGGGTCCATATAGCGTAGGTAGTATGCAGATGAACCAGCAAAACCTGGCATGGTGTTTAGTTCTAGTGGATAACCTTCTTCTGTTTTCCAGTTTTCTGCACGTCCTAGTGGTGGTTCACCAGTTTCGGTAGGTAGATATGTGCTAATTTCTGGTAGTAGAAGTGGAAGTTTTTCAACGTCTAGTGTATAAGGCATTCCTTCTTTGTAATAAACTGGGAATGGTTCGCCCCAATAACGTTGACGAGAGAAAATAGCGTCGCGAAGACGATAGTTTACTTTCACTTTACCAATGCCTTTTTCTGCGATATAAACTTTTGCTTTAGCAATAGCTTCTTTCACTTGTAGACCGTTTAGGAAGCCAGAGTTGCACATAATGCCGTCTTTAGCATCGAAACTTTCTTCGCTCACGTCGCAACCTTCAATTACTGGAATTATAGGCAAGCCAAAGTGTTTAGCGAAAGCGTAGTCGCGGCTATCGTGTGCTGGCACAGCCATAATAGCGCCTGTACCATATCCTGCTAGTACGTAGTCTGAAATCCATACTGGAATTTTGTCGCCAGTGAATGGGTTGATAGCATAAGCACCTGAGAAAACACCGCTCACTTTTCTGTCTGAAATACGTTCACGTTCTGTACGGCGTTTTACTGCATCTAGGTATGCTTCTACTTCTGCTTTTTGCTCAGCAGTGGTAATTTGTTTTACATAGTCGCTCTCTGGAGCAAGCACCATAAAGGTAACACCAAATGTGGTATCGGCACGAGTGGTAAACACAGTCATGGTGATGTCGCTATCTGCAATAGCAAAGTCCATTTCTGCACCTTCACTTCTACCAATCCAGTTGCGTTGGGTTTCTTTTAGTGAATCTGTCCAGTCGATTTTATCTAGTCCGTCTAGAAGACGTTGTGCGTATGCACTCACGCGCAAGCTCCATTGACGCATTACTTTTTGTTCTACAGGGAAACCGCCACGCACAGAAAGACCTTCGCTCACTTCGTCGTTTGCTAGCACAGTGCCTAGTTCTGGACACCAGTTTACACTAATGTCTGCTAGGTATGCTATACGATAGTTCATCAAGATTTCTTGTTGTTTCTTTTCGTCGTAGCTTTTCCATTCTTCTGCAGTGAAGATTGGAGTTTCGGTGCAAGCAGCTTTTACTTTTGCATTACCTTGTTCGTTGAAAATGTCAACAAGCATGCTAATAGGTTTTGCAGCGTCTGCTCTTTGGCAATACCAACTGTCGAACATTTTAATAAATGCCCATTGTGTCCATTTGTAATATTCTGGTTCACAGGTTTTTATTTCTCTGTCCCAATCGTAGCAGAAACCTATTTTATCTAATTGTTCGCGGTAGCGATTGATATTTTTCTTTGTAGTGATTTCTGGGTGTTGACCTGTTTGGATAGCATATTGTTCTGCTGGCAGACCGTATGCGTCGTAACCCATTGGGTGAAGCACGTTGAATCCTTGAAGTCTTTTGTAACGGCTATAAATATCTGAAGCTATGTAGCCAAGTGGGTGACCTACGTGTAGGCCTGCACCTGATGGATATGGGAACATATCCAATACATAGAATTTTGGTTTACTTTTGTCTGTTTCAACTTTGTAAATGGCATTTTCTTTCCAATATGATTGCCATTTTTGTTCGATACTTTTAAAATTATATTCCATCTGAACGTATTTTTTATAAACGCCACAAAATTAATAAAAAAATAGGAGATTTCAAATTTAAAGACTTTAATAAAAAAGAGTTGATTCTTGTGCTTGAACCAACTCTTAGTTTGTATTGTTTAGTGGGAACTAAAATTATTTCTTATACAGGAATGTTAACGGTACATCCACACGTTTGCACCAAGATGCTTCGTCGTGAGCAGTGCCAGGGTAGAAACCATAGCTTAGTTTGCCGTTTTCTACTGTGTAACCTTTTTCTTGTGGAATAGAAACTAGTTCGTCAAAGAATGGCACATAGTAGTAGTCTGATGTTTTGTCGCCACAGTCGAAGTAGATTTTGTGATTTCCATCGGTTGGAAGTTTGTCTCTTAGGTATGCAAATACTGCTTCTGCCCAAGATGTTTCGCCCTCTACACTCATGTGAGTAGAAACGCAAATAGCTGTGCCAAAAATGTCTGGGCGTTCGCACATTGCGTAGAATGAAGCAAGACCACCCATGCTAGAGCCCATAATAGCTGTGTTTTCCATGTCTGTTAGGGTAGAGAATGTAGAGTCAATCATTGGTTTAATAGTATTTACGATTAGGTCTACATATTCGTCGCCTCTAATTTCTTTTTTACAGTAGTTTTCAAAACCTGTTGTTTGGTACTTTTCGTGGTCGAAGTACTCTGTAAGTACTTTTTCTGGCATTAAGTCGCAAACGCGAGTGTTATCGATGCTAAAAATACCCACTGCAATGAATGGTTTGATTTTTCCTTCGGCAATAAGTCTGCCACCCACTTGGTCTATCTCCCAAGCTTGTTTGTTCCAAGATGATTTTGCATCGTAAAGGTTTTGACCATCGTGTAGGTAAAGCACTGGATATTTTTCAGTAGGGGTATAACAGTCTGGTACCCAAATATCTAGGAGAATGGTACTTTTGAAAGTTTCTCCAGTTACTCTAGTTCTGTAAAGTTTACCTGTGGTAACTTCTTTTGGAGATTTTGCAAGAGTAATTTGTGGTGTATTGGGAGCCTCAGGTGTGTTTGAGCTTTCTCCAGTACATGCTGTCATAGCAAGTGCTATAGCTACGCTTAAAAGTAATAAGACTTTTTTCATATTGCTTGATTTTAGTTAGGTTCGTGATTTACAAAGATAACATTTTTCATCAATATTCCTACATTTAACCAATGTTTATAATTTCACCATAATACCAAGCCTTTGCTTTAGCATCAAAAACTTCTCTTTCTAGAGAACTTTTTTCTCTAAATTTTTTCTACCCTACCAAAAATAAATAAAAAAAGGCAGACCCGAAAGCCTGCCTTATATCGCTATCTACATAAGTTTACGCGCAGTATGATTTTACTTGTAGAGCCGTTACCTACAAAACGATAAATTTGCACTACAAACTTACTACTTCTTTCAAACATTTTTCATAAATTTATAGTGCTTTGCAAAGGTAATGCTAATTTTCTAATTATCAATGTTTTTAATTAAATAATTTTACTATTTTTGTATAATTGTTTATGTAGAAAAGGGAAATTATGACAGAGTTAGAACACATAGAAGAATTAAACAAAAGAAAACACTCAAAAACATGGGACGCTATAATGAAATCTCAGGGGTCTTTAATTGTAAATGATACTAAATTTATAAACTGTTCTATAGAAGCAAAGAAATACATTGAACAGGTCCAAAAGATTTTAGAGGAAAAAGCAATTGTTGATATTGAAATGAGTGGAAGAATGTATAAAAACATTGAACACGTTCAATATGCAGGCGAGATTTTATGGGAGGGTTTTACTAGAATCCTTTCACATATACTTGATGATAGGGGAATTGTGATTGAAACAAGTCTGGAATATATCCTCAAACAAGCAGAGCACTGTAACGATAAGTTTGTTACTTTAATAAAGGAAGCATATCTGAGTATCCATGCAATGAAATCTGGAAAGGTGCTGTCGATAATGTATGCAGACTCTGCTATTGATAACATCAATCAAATTGTTTCTTGGTTTGAATCAAGTACCTCTATATTTAAGCAGAAAGACGCTGAAATTGTTGATTCTAAAGAAGCCATCAAGGAGAAAATGAGATTAACCAAGGAAGCCACAGAGTTAGTTATAAAACGTAGTGGAGTATCTAGAAGAAAAATATGTGAGTTGGCTATAAGAAAATTCTTCATAGACAACATAGATTTACTTACTCCCCAAGAAATAGTTAAATATAAAATTTATAAATAGGTATTATGACTAGGAAAGTCAAGAAAAAATTTATTAAAAAAATAGAGGCTTCTAGAAAACAATTTGAAAACAACCAATGTAAGGTGATTAAAACAGAGGATTTATGGAAATAGTAGGCGAAGAAGTTGAAAGACGATTTAATTCTAAGACATTGAAAGCTATAGAGAATGCAAAAAAAAATAATGGATTTTTAATTCATAATATACATGAGTTAATTTATGATATAAAAGCCAGAGAAAAGAAGGTGCTTAGACTTACCCCTAAAACTTTAAAACTTATACAAAGAGCAGGAAGTAACAATATTTTCTTTTGTAAAGATTTTGATGATTACAAAAGAAAAATGCAATAATTACTGAGTTGCAAAAAAAGAAAAGTTGGTTCAGTGCTACTGAATCAACTTTATTTAAAGGTCCTATACAAGAAGTAGCGAAACACACTTCCAATGGCAATAGAAACCATTCCAATTAACCACCTACGCACTCGGACCATTCTATTGATACGCAGGCTCTCGCTAATAAGGTAAATACAAGGTTAAAGACTGAGCAAGTATCGCACTTTCATTTGAACCACAACATCTTCTAACCTTGTTTATTATCGCTATCTACATAAGTTTACGCGCAGTATGATTTTACTTGTAGAACCGTTACCTACAAAACGATAATTTAATATTAGTGCCCCAAAAATGCCTTATTGTGTTTGTTTACAATTATATGCAAGTTGCTCTGAGGCGGGGACTTTTGCACTTCGCAGTCGCAACGGACATATAAGGCCTTACAATCTTCTGCAAAGATAGTGATTTTTTTATAAGATTTATATTGTTATAAAAAAATAATTTGTAAGATTTATAAAAACATTATATATTTGTATATTGATATGCCAAAGATTTTTATTTATATAACATCACGCTATAAGTGGATATTCTTATTTTACGGCACTGACTTTAACGAAAATAGAGCTCATGTGCATGTAGGTAAGTATGGAATAGATCATTATTGTAAGATTTGGTTAGAACCAGAAATTTCTATAGAGAAGAATGGTGACCTAACAGATCAACAAGTGCAACAAATAGTCAAGATAGTACAAGAGTATAAAACTGAGCTAATTGCACAATGGAATAAATTCAAGGCAGGCAAAAATGTAAAAACTATTACGATAAAAAAATAATTATGTATAAAGTAGAAGGTTATTGGGATGTTACACCTAAGATAAAAAAAGTTTCGTTTCCTATAAGAGGAAAAATGAGTGTGACTTTAGAAGATGGTAGAATTATTGTCGTTCCTATTTCTGCATTCCCTTCTATTAAGAAAGTGCCTGTTAGTGAGAGAAAACAATATTATTTAACTGCAGGTGGAGTTACATGGGATTCTTGTTCAGAAGTTATTCACATAGAACAGATATTAGGCAACTATAATAATTATAAACACTAAAAGGTAGCATATATGCTACCTTTTTTTATGGTTATTGTAATCTACTTAAAAATTTTTGGCGCAATTTTGGCGCAGTAGATTACTTATTAACAAGAAAAACACTGCATAACATGCAGTGTTTCATTATTT
>JAXJWL010000134.1:0-2740 GCA_036308065.1 Paludibacteraceae bacterium | reverse complement strand
GAGTGGAATTTCGCCCAAACGTTCTGGAAATTTTGCATTTTTATATGTAATTACACCTCCTAAACCGAAGTAGAAATCTCCATATTCGAGGTATTGTTTGGCATTTTCGGGATACAAACTAAAGGCATGCACCACACCTCTAAGACCTTTACCTTTAAACTTCTTTAAACTGTCTATTATTTCTGCAAAAGAGTCTCTACAATGTATGCAAATAGGCAAATCTTTTGAAAGTGCCACATCTATATGATGCTCAAAAGATATTTTTTGCTCTTGCAAATAAGTCTTGTCCCAATATAAATCTAAACCTGTTTCGCCTATGCCTACAACATCACCTTTTTCTACCTCAGCATCAAAAAAGTCTAAGAGTTCTTGATAATCTTCTCCTATACTTGTGGGATGAATACCTATCATTTTTGAGGTAAAATCTGGAAACTTATTGTGAAAATCATTGATTTCCTCCCAAGATTCCACATCTACATTTGGAAGTATAACATGCTGAACACCTGCATCTTTGCAACGTTTTACAAGTTCTTCTTGTTCTGATGCAAACTCTATTCCGTAAATATGTGCATGAGTATCAATCATAAAATTTCTTTTAGTTCGCTTAAGTGAGTTATAGTATAAGTTGGAATAAAAGACAATTTTTCTTTAGTAACTCCTTGAGGGCAAAAATAAACTTGGTCTAAACCGGCATTTTTTGCACCTTCTATATCGGCAAGAAAATTGTCTCCTATCACAATAGATTCTTTTTTCTTGGAATTTGTAGATTTTATAGCAGTATCGAAAAACTCTCTACTTGGCTTGTGCGCTTTAATCTCTTCCGAGAAAAATAGCTTGTCAAAATACTTGTAAAGCCCTGCTCCTGAGAGCTTTTTATGTTGAATCTCCACAAAACCATTTGACACAAGATAGAGTTTATAGCCTTTGGATTTTAGATAATCCAAAGTTTCTTTGCAACCGGGCATTAACTTTGTTTGCTCCGACAAAAGTGGCAGATAATTGCATTGCATCCCCTCTTCCACCTCTGGCAAATCTAGATTTTTCTCCTTTAATGGATATGCAAAACGGTCTTTGTTGAGTTCGTCTTTGGTAATCTTGTTTAGAGCATATTGCTCCCAAAGGTAGTCATTATGCCCGCTATATATTTTAAAGTATTCGTCAAAATCTTTAAAATACCTATCTAAACCATACTTAAAAAATAATACGCTTAGGACGTTTTTAGAGTTTGTACTAAAGTCCCAAAGCGTATTATCTAAGTCTATAAAAATGTTACGATACACAAGAATCGTTTATTTATTTTGTTTAAAGGTAGAACTCGCTTCGCTCGGACGCACACCCTATGGGCGTGCCCTCATGGGTCGGATATTTAACACAGGCGTTGCAGTCGCTACGCTCCTTTAACACCTGCCTACCTATAGATAGACCCCTACGGGGTCAAATTTAATTACTAATTACTTAATTTGGATGATTAAATATTTAGACGCATTCCAGAAGTTTTCTGGGTTTTTGATGATTAAAGTATATTTCTTTTCTGCATCGCGAACTAGTTCGTATGAACCTTCTGGGTGTTTTGTAAGGATTTTTGCAGATTTAGAATCTGTTGCAAGACGATCGAATGTACGGATGTCGATTGGAGTAAATAAAGAGGTACGATAACCTGAATCTTTATCTTTTACATTGATGTCGTTTGCTTTAAGTTCTTTACGTGTACCCATGAAGAAGTATGCAGTGTGTAGAGCAGCGTCTTGAGCGGTAAGTTGAGCTAGTTGAGCTTCAGAAAGAGCTGCTAGTTCAGCTGCGCGTTGACCAACCATTTGATTTTCAACTAATAAACTATCGATTTTGAAGTTTTTGCTTTCTAAATCTTTGTATAGTTTAGCGATTTCTGCGTTTTTAGCTTTTAGGTCTTTTTTAAGACGATTGATAGTTTTTTGGAATTTTGTGTTTTTAAGATCGCTTTCGTTAAGTCTTTCTTCTAGTTCTGCAATTTTAGCATTATTTTCAGCTAAAAGATTGCTAATCATGTAGATATTTTCTTGTACTCTTTGTTTCACGCCTTGTTTGCCTTCTTCGTATGATACCATTGAAAGCATATTTTGTGATTCACGAATAGCTTCAAAACTAGAGTCTACATCTTGAACGATGTCCATATAACCTAACAACTCGTCAAGTTGAGTTTGTTGTAGGTGTTGAATAGAGTCGCGTTGATAACGCATGTCTTTAAACGCTTGTGTTTCAAAGTCACAAGAAGTAAAAGCAAATGCTAATGCTAATACTGATAAAATTGTAAGTTTTTTCATAATGTTAAATATTAATGTTATTAATTGATTATTTCTATTATTACGGACAATGCACGCATTGTCCCTACTATCCTCAATTGGTTCAGCAACGGGCGCTTCGACAGGCTCAGCGACCGGTTCTGGTTCAGCGATTGGTGTTTCGATAGATTCGGCAACATATTCTGGTTCTGGCTCACGGACAATGCACGCACGGTTGCTGAGCCTGTCGAAGCATTGTCCCTACAATTTGCCCGAAACTACTAACACAAACTCTCCACGTGGTTCGGTGTGAGTGAAGTGTTCAATAAGTTCTGCAAGAGTACCGTTAACTGTTTGATTATGAAGTTTTGATATCTCTCTTGAAGCAGAGGCTAGTCTGTCTTCTCCGAAAAATTCTGCAAATTGCTTCAAAGTTTTTAGCACTCTATATGGTGACTCGTAGAAAATCATAGTACGAGTTT
>JAXJWL010000133.1:0-7237 GCA_036308065.1 Paludibacteraceae bacterium | reverse complement strand
TAATAAGTCTCTCTTTTATCTCGTCAGAAAAAGAATCTAGTTTTGCCGCATCTTTTTCTGTGGTGATTATCCATTTTTTCTCTGAATTTAGTTTTGTAAACTCAGAGTATATTTTTTTGTTGTCGCCATCGGAATAATTATGATGGTCGGAATATTTTATAGATTTAAGTTCTTTTACGTTGGCACTCAAATAGTCTTCAAGTGGCTGAGGTTTTGCTATTCCTGTAAACAAAACAAATGAGTCTTCGCATGTAAGTTCCACTTTCTCACCTGTTTGGCAATGGTATGGAGTGTCGTAGTCTAAACAAGAGAAGAACAAACTTTGGTATGGCAATGGGTTGATTTCCTTGATTAAGTTTCTAAAATCTATAGGTTTTAAATCTTTTGGGCATTTAGTCACCACAATAATCGAAGCCCTTCTTTGTGCCGATTTTAAGTCTCTTAAGTTGCCAACTGGTAGCAAATAGTCATCTTTAATAGGTCTGTTGTAGTCTATAAGCAAGATTTTACAACGTGTGTTCACATATCTGTGCTGAAAAGCATCATCAAGGATAACTGTCTTCACGTCTTTGTGATTTTCCTTTATATACTCAATGGCTCTGCATCTGTTTGAGTCTGCTACAACCAATGTTTTAGGGTACTTTTTGTATATCTGATATGGCTCGTCGCCCAAGATTTCAGCCGTAGCATTTTCGCTAGATACTTGCATTCCTTTAGACTTTCTCTTATACCCACGACTCACTACTGCTAGTTTGTAACTATCTTGTAATAACCTTATTAAGTATTCAGTAAAAGGGGTTTTACCAGTTCCGCCCACGGTAATATTACCCACACAAATCACAGGAATATCAAATCTTTTAGATTTAAGTTTCCCCGCATCAAACATCTTATGCCTTATCCATATCACTAAAGCATATATCCAAGTTATAGGTAATAATATAAATCTTATGTATTTCATAATATTAACCCGCGTAGTGGCTAGAACACACAAAATTAATAAAATTATTTGCTTTTTTAGTGCTATATTTATAATTTTGCACCTTAATTATAGAAAAAATTATAAACATTAAATAATATGGAAAACATTAATTGGTCTGAACTTGGTTTTTCTTATATGAAAACCAATGGCAACGTACGTTGCGAATATCACAACGGAAGTTGGGGAAATCTAGAGTGGCACACAAATGAATACATCAATATGCACATGGCTGCTACATGTCTTCACTATGGTCAAGAAGCATTTGAAGGCTTAAAAGCATTCCGTGGTGTAGATGGTAAAATCCGTATCTTCCGCCTAGAAGAAAATGCAAAACGTTTAGCTTCATCTTGTAGAGGTATCTGCATGCCAGAGCTTCCAGAAGGTCTTTTTGAAGAAGCTGTTATCATGGCAGTTAAAAACAATATCGATTTCATTCCTCCATACGGAAGTGGTGCTTCTTTATATATTCGTCCTGTACTATTTGGTTACACAGCACAAGTAGGTGTAAACCCTGCTAAAGATTATATGCTAATCGTGTTTGTTACCCCAGTAGGTCCTTACTTCAAAGGTGGTTTCTCTACAAACCCTTACGTTATTACTCGTAAATACGACCGTTCTGCTCCTCTTGGCACAGGTATCTATAAAGTAGGTGGCAACTATGCTGCATCTCTAGCAGCTCACCAAGAAGCTCACGACAAAGGTTATTCTTCAGAATTCTATCTAGACGCAAAAGAAAAGAAATATATCGACGAATGTGGTGCTGCAAACTTCTTTGGTATCAAAGACAACACATATATCACACCAAAATCTTCATCTATTCTTCCTTCTATTACAAACAAGAGCTTAATGCAAATTGCAGAAGACCTTGGTCTAAAAGTAGAACGTCGCCCTATCTCAATCGACGAACTAGAAACATTTGAAGAAGCAGGTGCTTGCGGTACAGCTGCAGTTATTAGCCCAATCCAACGTCTAGACGACCTAGACAACAACAAATCATACGTGTTCTCTAAAGACGGCAAACCTGGTCCTGTTTGTACTATGCTTTACAACAAACTTCGTGCTATCCAAAATGGCGAAGCAGAAGATATTCACGGCTGGAATACTATCGTAGAATAATGAAAATTTTAATCATAAACGGGCCTAATCTTAACCTATTAGGCACTCGTGAACCAGAAATTTACGGCAAGGAGGGTTTTGAAACCTTCCTTGACCTTTTGCGTGAAGAGTATTCAAACATCCAAATAGATTACTATCAATCTAATGTGGAAGGCGAAATCATCAACAAACTTCACGAATACGGTTTTGATGCAGACGGCATTATCCTTAATGCAGGAGCATATACCCACACCTCTATTGCCATTGGCGATGCCATCAAGGCCATCACCACTCCAGTAGTAGAAGTGCACCTTTCCAACGTGTTTGCTCGCGAAAGCTACCGCCACGAAAGTTTCCTTACTCCAGTCTGCGTAGGCTGCATCTCCGGCTTCGGCCTAAAATCCTACAAACTCGCATTAGAGAGTTTCTTGTAAAACAATAAAAGCCACATCACTCACGTGGCTTTTATTATTTAAAAATCCTATCTATAATTTCCAATTTTGCTTGAGAAGGTTCTTCGTATGCATTGCATGCTCTTAGATATTCTTTAAGTTCAGTAAAATCTGTTCCATACAAGTTGTCACTAAACTTTTGTAATTTTACCATTACATTTACGTATGCAGAAGGGTCTTTCTGGCGTGTTAATTTTCTTAATGCTAAAATATAATCTTCCCTAAAAACAGTTGGAACAATGATTCTTGTTTGCTCTGCTTTTACTAACTCAGCATTCATCATTATACGCGAAATTCTTCCATTACCATCGTTGAATGGGTGCACTTCGCTAATCATAAACATCATAAAGATTGCACGTGCAAATGGGTCTTTAAGTGCTGAATAGAATTTATATCCATAGTTTAATGTTCCTTTTACCAATCTATAATCCACAAATTCTGTATTCCCTGCTCTATTATTTCTTGTTTTAAAAACACCAGGTTCTAGATGTGGACGACCACCTAGAAGTATAGAATGTCTTGATTGTAAAATTGAATATAGTTCATCAGTAGATGATGGAGTACGGTTCATTTCGGCTCTATTAGATAGTACCTTAAATGTCCCTAATATGTCATGCGAGTCTTCGTCACGACGCGGAATTGGAATTCCAGAATCGACAATTTGTTTTGCTTCATCAATTTCAAATTCTGTACCTTCTATATAGTTTGAAAAATAACTTTCAAAAAAAGAGAAAAGCCTAAAAGATTCTTCGTCTTTGTTTCGGTTAACCCTTTCTACAAAATATTCATCTTTAATAGCATGAAATAGTGCTTCAAATAATTCACCCCTTGTTTGATCGAAAGGTAAACCCACAGATAAAGCTTTAGCGGATGGTGTTGTAAGAATATCAGAAGAATGAGTTGATAGCAAGGCAGAAATTATCTTGCAGATTCTTTCATACTCTTTTGGCATATTAAGTCTTTCTGAAACTTCTCTTAATTTATCTCTATACTCATTAAGTTTTTCTTCACCGCCTATAAGTAATATTTTTTCTAATTTATTTTCTATATCAGCAATAGGTAATGATTTTGAATTTTCAGAATCTTTTCTTGCTATTTGCATATTTTCAAGCAACCATCTATACTCACTTGCTATATAAATTCCGTTGTATGGCAAGTCTCCTTCGTCTGCAGCAGGACCTTTTAAAAGATTTATAGTTATTCCTGGTAAATCTGTTACTTTCTTAGAATATGTTGTTGTCAAGTAAAAATTACCTTCTGGAGTAGGGCGCATTTCTTTAGCACTTCTATGACTAATTATAGCATCAGGGTAACGCCATACAAGAATATCAATAATATTTCTTCTTACAATATGTTCAAAACTATCAATGGTGTTGGAGGTATATAAACGCGGTGCTATTTTACGTAGTTTACCTGCTTTCTCCAACAATGATATTTGTCTTGAAACATTAGAATCAGAAGATGCAAATATTATTTCCTTTGTAATATCTACTTTACTATTCATACAAATTTTATAGATTAACTTTTGCAAATATACAAATTTTGTAGATTATAAATGTTAAAATGATAAATTTTGTCGATTATAAACACTTATTCTACAAATTTTGTAGATTAAAACTCTCCAAAATACCCAAACCCTACAAATTTTGTCGATTATAAGTGTTAAAATGATAAATTTTGTCGATTATGAGATGAAGATTACTGCTTTTTGATAATAATTTATTGAAATACGATAAATTTATTTTGTTTTTCAAGAAAAGTGTGTATCTTTGCATCGTGAAACTAATTAGTTCGTGCGATTATCTCTAGAAAAGGTTGACACTTTTACGTCAGTTAACTATTAAAGTTTACATTATAACTAACACAAATTTTAAACTATGAAAAAATTTAAAGTATTAACTATTTTGCTGTTTGCATTGATTATATTAAACGTAGTAATAAGCAAATCAGCCCTTTTGTTACCAATAAACAACAATTTTGCTGAATATTTTTTAAAGAGGGCTCTTACTACCTGTAGAATAGAACCAAAATCAGACCTTAAGGAAATGCCTGTTATCAATGTAGGTGATGCACAAGTAGAAAGTAATACTACAACGGCAGAGATTTCTGTTATGACAGAATATTCTGGTTGTTCTATGCTTTGGCTTAAGCTAACGGCTAAAAATCGTCACGACTTAAAGGATATGATGATTATTTATTGGAGTGCATCTGTTGCTGTATTTATCGTATCAGTTATAATATGTATTTATATCTTTGTTTTATCATGTATGGTGCTGTGGGGATTTGCAAAAGATAAAATATTTAACTACAAACAATCTAAACGTATAGGAACCATTGTATTTTTACTAATTCTTTCGGATGTACTAAACAATGCCTATACACTAGGAATACATTATTATACAGCCTCAAAAGTAACATTAGCAGATTGGAACTTTGTAATGCCAAATCTTTATATATCAGGTATTATTACAGCCATTATTCTTTGGTTGTTTAACGAAATGCTTAAACATACAATTTTACTAAAAGAAGAACAATCTTTAACTATATAATACCATGCCAATAGTCGTAAATTTAGATGTAATGATGGCCAAGCGAAAGATTTCGCTTGGAGAATTGGCAGAAAAAGTGGGCATCACTCAAGCCAACTTGTCAATACTAAAAACAGGCAAAGCCAAAGCCATACGTTTTGGCACATTGGAAGCCATTTGTGAGGCGCTTGGTTGCCAACCATCAGATATTTTAGAATACGTAAAAGAGTAAACAGAATTATTATGAAAAAATATTTATTATTATCAGCCGTTGCCGTTATGGCATTAATGACTTCTTGTCGTGATTATTCATACGAAGAAGAACCAAACCGTGTATTTATTGAGGGCTTAACAGTAGAAACTGTTGCTCACGAATATTTTGAAGAAGCGAGAACACAAACTCCAGTTATCTCAGCCCCTGCAGAAAGAATTCATATTGATGGTTTTGCTGAAATGCTTGAAATAGACACCACTTTTATGAAATGTTGGGACGTAGTTTGCAATGGTCAAAAAGTAAATGCAAAAGGTGATGCAGTGCTTATGTTTCATCGTATTCCAAAGTTTATGGTGGTTCATGCCGATGGGAAAGTAGCTTGTTACAAAGACTTTAGAAACTTAGGCAACGAAAATGTGTCTTTGGATTTAACCAACTGTATTTGCACCACTTGCATTGGTTACGTAACAGATAGTTACATAGCTCTACTTACTCCTGAGTACCGCAACTACAATTGGGAAACAGACAATAGACTTCGTTGTTTAGACTTCTATTCACTATCAGACGGCACTTATTTGGGTAGTTTTAAATTGCCACAAGAAGTGGATGATATGTGGATTCAAGATGTAAATTTTGCCAACGACTTATTGGAAGTGTACTACACAAGTTCCCTTTTCAGCGAAAAATACACCTACAAATTCAGCAAAGATATTGAGTCACTCCTAAACAAATAGTATAAATAACTAAACTAAAAAGGTATGAAATTTTATAGTCATGAAGAAGTCTTAGACAAGGTTCTTGGACCTAAAGGAAGTGAAGTAAGAGATGAACACGATGCTGATGTTCAATCATTTCTTAAAGAAGAAGAAACTGGGGATATGTAAAGTTATATTATCCTAGCTTTGCACTATCACTACTCACATACGTTCGTGAAGATAGGCTGCACCTCGGCAATGCAAAATCATGATTTTGCCTATAATATTTGCCAGCACACATTTGTAAGCAAGCTTCCCATGTGCACTGTCAAACATTATATAAAAAAACTAATGTTTTTTTGCCATTGCGCTCGGTTTGCACTATCTTTGTCATTCCATTTTTAATTTATGAAAGTAATATTAGCAGAAAAACCTTCGGTAGCAAAAGATATAGCCAGAGTATTGGGCGTGAAGACAAAGAAAGACGGCTATATGGAGGGCAATGGGTATCAGGTAACTTGGGCATTCGGACACTTAATATCACTAGCAGATCCGGGTGTGTATGGCTATGAAAAATGGCTAAAAGAGGACCTACCTATGTTGCCTTCATTTTTCATATACAAACCTACAGAAGACGAAGGTGCGAAAAAACAGCTAGACACCATAGAAAGGCTTTTTAATGAAGCAGATAGCCTAATCTGTGCCACTGACGCCGGCCGCGAAGGTGAGGCAATATTCCGTTATATTTACAACGATAGTAAATGTAATAAACCATTTGAACGCCTTTGGATTTCGTCAATGACCGACGAAGCCATATTAGAGGGCTTTGCAAATCTAAAACCAGGCGCAGAATACGACAACTTATACTTTTCGGCGCGTAGCCGCAACGAAGCAGATTGGCTTGTGGGTATGAATGCCACACGTGCTCTAACATTGGCTTCTCGTAGCAAAAAGGCCCTTTCGCTTGGTCGCGTGCAAACACCAACTCTTGCACTTATCTGTAAGCGTTGGAAAGAACACACTGACTTCAATCCAGAGCCTTTCTACACAGTAGAAACTCAACTTTTTGCAGAAAACCAAAGTTTTGTGGCACGTTATCCTGAGCGTTTTATGCAAAAAGAAAAGGCAGAAGCGTTGGCAGAACTTATCACACCAACTGTTACTGTTGTAGATAAGCAAATAAAACAAAAACAAGAAAAAGCTCCGCTTCCTTTCGACCTTACTTCGCTTCAAGCAGAAGCCAACAGACGTTTCAACCTTGGTGCGCAACAAAC
>JAXJWL010000132.1:0-13729 GCA_036308065.1 Paludibacteraceae bacterium | reverse complement strand
TTCAACATTGGTACTGGTAGAGGTCTTTCTGTGCTTGAAATCATAGACGTTTTCCAAAAGGTAACTGGCGTGAAACTAAATTATAAGATTGTTGGTCGTAGAGCTGGTGATATTGAACAAGTGTGGGCAGACCCTACTTGGGCAAACACCGAACTTGGTTGGAAAGCAGAAAAAACAGTAGAAGAAACCCTACTTTCTGCATGGCGTTGGCAAGAAAAACTAGGTAAAAAGAACTAATATGAAACCTTACGTATTTAATGTAGCAGAAATTACAGACGCTTGTATCAAATGGATACAAGACTGGATGCAAAAAAATGGCAACGATGATACCAAAGTTGTGATTGGCATAAGTGGCGGCAAAGACTCTACCGTAGTAGCTGCACTTTGTGCAAAAGCCCTTGGCAAAGAACGTGTGCTTGGTGTAATGATGCCTAACGGCGTGCAACCAGACATTTCTGACTCACAAAAAATAGTAGATTTTCTGCAAATTCCACACCTAACAATAAACATAAACAATGCATATACTGGACTTACAGAAGAAATCAAAACTCAAATGAGTTTAGAAAGTCTAAGTCCTCAATATTTAACCAACACCCCTGCCCGCTTGCGCATGACTACCCTTTATGGAATTGGTGCTATAATAGGTAACGCGCGCGTAGTGAACACTTGCAACCGTTCGGAAGATGTGCAAGGCTACTCTACTCACTATGGCGACAGTGCAGGCGACTTTGCTCCTGTGGCAAAACTTACCACCGAAGAAGTTGTGGCAATGGGTGACTACCTTGGCTTGCCATACGACCTTACACACAAAGCACCTTCAGATGGCATGTGTGGCAAAACAGATGAAGACAATCTTGGTTGGACATATCACGAAATAAATCAAGTGATAAGAGAAAACGAAGTGGGCGAGCACTACGAGCAAATAGTGAGAAGATACAAGTTTATGCAGTTCAAACTTCACGCAGTGCAATTGCCAGCATTCCTACCAAATTTACCTGACTACTTCCTTGAGGAATACGGAATTTAATTAGGAATTCTTCTGAAAAACAAGGCATAGGAACCTATAATTTGTAGCAAATTTGTAACATTTATGCTGTAAAACATATTTTTTGAGAGATAATTTTGGTTATCTCTCATTTTTTTTGTATTTTTGCACAGAATTTTAAAATTTGTGCAAAAATGATTGAACAAAATCTTATCAAACTTTTTGAGCATAGTTTCAAAACAAACTGGGAACTACCTGCTTATACAAATTATTACAAAAAACAAACTCTTACTTATGGAGAAGTCGCAAAACAAATAGCAAAAATCCATTTACTATTTGACCAACTACAAATTCAACCAGGCGACAAAATCTCTCTTATCGGTAAAAACACCCCAAACTGGACACTTACATACGTAGCTGCAGTAACATACGGCGCAGTTATCGTTCCTATTCTACAAGACTTCAACACCAACGACATTCACCACATTGTAAATCACTCAGACTCAGTGCTTTTATTCTGTAGTGACAACATTTGGGACAAACTAGAAGAAGAAAAGATGGAAAACCTACATGGTATTTTCTCTCTAGACGACTTCCGTTGCGTTCACCAAAAAGACGGTCAAGGCATTCAAAAAATCATGCTAGACCTTGAAAATAGTTTCAACGAAAAATATCCTAACGGATTTGCTGCTGAAAATATTTGCTACGCAGAACGCGACAACGCAGAACTTGTAATGATTAGTTACACCTCTGGTACAACTGGTTTCAGCAAAGGTGTAATGATTTCTGCTAATGCTCTTGCAGGTAACATCACATTTGGTATCCGTACCAAACTTCTAAATCGTGGCGACAGAGTGTTAAACTTCCTTCCACTTGCTCACGCATACGGCATGGCATTCGACTTCCTTACAGCAACTTGCTGCGGTTCTCACACATACCTATTAAATAAAATACCTAGTCCAAAGGTACTTCTAAAAGCATTTGAAGAGATTCGCCCAACAGTAATCTTTACAGTGCCATTGATTCTAGAAAAAATCTATAGAAAACAACTTCAACCTACTCTAAACAAGAGAAGTATGAAGATGGCTCTAAGTATTCCACTAGTTGACAACAAAATTTACTCACAAATAAGCAAAAAACTTCATACCGCATTTGGCAACGAGTTTAAAGAAATCATCGTAGGTGGTGCTCCTCTAAACAAAGAAGTAGAACAATTCCTACGCAAAATCGGTTTCCGTTTCACCGTGGGTTATGGTATGACAGAATGTGCTCCACTTATCAGTTATGCTCCATGGAATGAAAGCAAAGAAGGTGCTTCTGGTCAAATCCTAGACACAATGCAAGTGAGAATCGACTCAGACGATCCATATTCTATCGCAGGCGAAATCCAAGTGCGTGGCGAAAACGTGATGAGCGGTTACTACAAAAATGTTGAAGCAACAAAAGATACCTTTACAGAAGATGGATGGTTAAAAACTGGCGACGTAGGTATTGTAGACGAAGAAGGATTTATCTACATCAAAGGTCGTTGCAAAACTATGCTTCTAGGTGCAAATGGTCAAAACATTTATCCAGAAGAAATTGAAGCAAAACTAAACAACATGCCATTTGTAATGGAAAGTCTTGTAATAGAGAAAGATGGCAAACTTTATGGTCTTATCTATCCAGACCTTGAAGCTGTAGACGGCGAAGGCATTAGCACACAAGATTTAGAGGTAATAATGGAAGAAAATCGTAAAGCTCTAAATAGCATAGTTGCTTCTTACGAAGGCGTTACAAAACTTATTCTTTACCCAACAGAGTTTGAAAAAACTCCTAAGAAAAGTATTAAGAGATACTTATACACAAATATCCAAGTATAATTAACTTTTTTTAACTTAAGAATTTTCAAGCAGTTTTGTTATATACGTATCTTTGCAACGTCTAAAAAACAACAGTTGTTTAATATTTTAAATTTTTAAGAAATGAAAAAAATCGTTTTATTCGTAGCTGCTGCTGTTGCTGTTGCTTTCGCTGCATGCAATGCTTGCCAAGAACAAGCTGAAGAAGCAGTTGTTGAAGAAGTTGCAGTAGAAGAAGTTGCAGTAGAAGAAGTTGCTGAAGTTGCTGACTCTGCAGTTGTTGTAGAAGAAGTTGCTGCTGATTCTGTTGTTGCTGAATAATTTCTCAACACAAAAAAAATAAAACCGTAAGGCTTAGCTTTGCGGTTTTTTTTGTATCTTTGCGTCGCTATGATTCAACGTATCCAAAGTATATACCTTTTCATTGTAACAGCCTTAGGCTTAACACAATGTTTTTTTCCTTTTGCAGCAGTAGAAGGAACACCACTAAGCATAGAAAACTGCTATATTTATGCAGGTCTTGCAGTGATTGCACCAATAGTTTCATTGGTAAGTATTTTCATGTTTAAGAAACGCATTTTACAAATGCGACTAAATAGTTTCAATATTGTACTAATGTTGTTTCAAATCATTAGTATGATAGCATATTTCTTCTACTTCAAGTCTAATGCAGTAGCAGAAGAAGCGCTTCCAACACATATTTTATTGCCTTTTGCGCTTCCTTTTATCAATATTATACTTACCTATTTAGCAATTCGTGCCATAGGCAAAGACGAAGCGTTAGTTCGCTCGCTTGATAGACTTAGATAATAGTTAGGAGTGAGGAGTTAGGAGTTAGGAGTTAGAAGTTAGAAAATAAAAAACACAACAATATGAGCAAAAAATTTACAGAGTATCAACAATTTAACCTTTCTGCAGTGGGCAAAGAAATGCAAGCAGAATGGGAAAAGAACGATGTTTTCAAAAAAAGTATAGAAACTAGAGAAGGTTGCAAACCTTTCATTTTCTTTGAAGGTCCACCTTCTGCCAACGGTATGCCTGGTATTCACCACGTGATGGCACGTTCTATCAAAGACCTTTTCCTTCGTTACAAAACTATGCAAGGATTTAAGGTTACTCGTAAAGCAGGTTGGGACACACACGGTCTGCCAGTGGAACTTGGTGTAGAAAAAGCACTTGGCATTACTAAAGAAGACATTGGTAATACTATCTCTGTAGAAGACTACAACTCTCACTGTCGCAAAGACGTGATGAAATATACAAAAGAATGGGAAAGTCTAACTAGTAAAATGGGTTACTGGATAGACATGGAAAACCCATACATCACATATACCAACGACTATATCGAAAGTTTATGGTGGCTTTTAAAACAACTTTACAATAAAGGTCTTCTTTATAAAGGTTATACAATCCAACCATATTCTCCAGCTGCTGGTTCTGGTCTAAGTTCTCACGAGCTTAACCAACCTGGTTGCTATCGCGACGTGAAAGATACCACTGTAACTGCTCAATTCAAGGTAAAAGGCGAAGAAAATCTATATATTTTAGCATGGACCACTACCCCATGGACACTTTCATCAAACACTGCTCTATGTGTGGGTCCAAATATAGACTATGTTCGCTATGCAACACAAAACCCTTATACAAAGGAAGATATAGAAGTAATCTTAGCAAAAGACCTATTCAAAGCATACTTTAAAGATGCTGAATGCCCAGCAGAAACATTTAAAGGTTCTGAAATCGTTGGTCTTGAATACGAACCACTTCTACCTTTCTTCACTCCACAAGAAGAAGGCGCATTTAGAGTAATCGCTGGCGACTACGTTACCACAGAAGATGGTACTGGTATCGTACACATCGCTCCTACTTTTGGTGCAGACGACGCACGCGTAGCGAAAGCTGCAGGCATTCCTCCAATGCAAGTTCTTGACAAAAACGGAAACCTACGTCCACTAGTAGACCTTCAAGGTAAATTCTATGCTATTGAAGACCTAGACGCAGAATACGTTTCTAAATTTGTTAACGTTGAAGCATACAAAGAATTCGCTGGTCGCTTCGTGAAAAACGCATACGACGCAAATCTAACCGACCAAGACGAAACACTAGATATTTCTATCTGTATGTACCTAAAACAAAAAGGTCAAGCATTCAAGATAGAAAAACACACTCACAACTATCCACACTGCTGGCGTACAGATAAACCTGTGCTTTACTATCCACTAGATAGCTGGTTTATCCGTTCTACTGCTTGCAAAGACGAAATGGTAGAACTAAACAAAACTATCAACTGGAAACCTGCTTCAACAGGTGCTGGACGTTTTGGCAAATGGCTAGAAAACCTACAAGACTGGAACCTTTCTCGTAGCCGTTATTGGGGTACTCCACTTCCAATCTGGCGTACAGAAGAAGGTAAAGAAGAAATCTGCATTGGTTCTATCGAAGAACTTATGACAGAAATCGAAAAATCTATCGCTGCAGGCTTTATGAGCGAAAACCCATTCAAAAACTTTAAAGTGGGCGACTACTCAAAAGAAAACTACAGCACAGAAAACATCGACCTTCACCGTCCATACGTGGATAATATTGTGCTTGTGTCTGCCTCTGGCAAACCTATGTATCGTGAGTCTGACCTTATCGACGTATGGTTTGACTCTGGTGCTATGCCATACGCTCAACTTCACTATCCATTTGAAAATAAAGAACTTATCGACGACAATAAGTTCTTCCCTGCAGACTTTATCAACGAAGGTGTAGACCAAACTCGTGGTTGGTTCTTTACTCTACACGCTATTTCAACCATGATTAAAGGTTCTGTAGCATTCAAAAATGTTATCTCAAATGGTCTAGTACTTGATAAAAATGGTAACAAGATGTCTAAACGTTTAGGCAACTCTGTAGACCCATTCAATGCTATTGAAAAATATGGTGCAGACTCTGTACGTTGGTATATGATGACCAACTCTGCTCCATGGGACAACCTTAAATTTGACCCTGCTGGTGTGGAAGAAGTACTTAGAAAATTCTTCGGTACACTTTACAATACATACTCATTCTTTGCACTTTACGCAAATGTTGACAACTTCACATTTGCAGAAGCAGAAGTGCCAATGAACGAACGTCCAGAAATTGACCAATGGATTCTTTCAAAACTTAACACATTGGTTAAAGACGTGAAAGACGGATTTGACTCATACGAACCTACTCGCGCAGGTCGTGCAATTTCAGATTTCGTTACAGAAAGCTTAAGTAACTGGTACGTACGTCTAAATCGTAAACGTTACTGGGCAGGCAAAATGGACACAGACAAACTATCTGCATATCAAACTCTTTACACCTGTTTGGAAACTGTAGCACGCCTAATGGCTCCTATCGCTCCATTCTATGCAGACCGCCTATTCTGCGACCTAAACAACGCAACAGGCAGATTCTCAGAAATCTCTGTTCACCTATGCAAGTTCCCTGAAGTAAAAGAAGAGCTTATCAATAGCGAACTAGAAGACAAGATGGATATTGCACAAAATATCACATCACTTGCTCTTGCACTTCGTAAAAAAGCAAATATCAAAGTACGTCAACCACTTAGCCGTATTATGATTCCTAGCTCTGACGCTACTACAGACTCTCACATTAAGAGCGTAGAAGATTTGCTTAAAAACGAGCTTAACATTAAAGAAATAGAAATCGTAACCGACTCACAAGGTGTGTTTGTAAAACGCATTAAACCAGACTTCAAAAAACTTGGTCCTAAATGCGGTAAGAACATGAAGACAGTGGCAAACACTCTTCAAAACCTTGCACAAGAAGAAATCTATCGTTTCGAGGCAGATGGTTTCTACAAAGTAAATGTTGATGGTGCAGAAATTGAAATTAGCACAGAAGACGTTGCAATCTTCTCTGAAGACATTCCAGGATGGTTAGTGGCAAATGAAGGCAAACTTACTATTGCTCTAGACATTACCCTAACAGCAGAACTTGAAGCAGAAGGTACAGCACGTGAACTTATCAACCGTATTCAAAACCTAAGAAAATCTAATGGTTTAGAAATTACAGACCGTATCAACATTAGCGTATACGCTCAAGGTGAAAACTATTCAGACATCAACAACGCCATAGCAAATCACAAAGAATACATTCTAGCGCAAATCTTATGCGACAACCTAGAACTTTCTGACAACTATGACGCTAAGAATGGTGAAGAAATAGAATTCGGTGCTGAAAACATATTTATTAATCTAGAAAAAGCATAATTGTTTATAAAAATGACGTAAATGATTAGTTATTGTAGAATATTTTTCCTATATTCGCATAACACTTTAAAATCACTTACGTTATGACAGAAAAAACAAGATATAGCGATGCTGAATTGGAAGAATTTCGCACGCTTATAATGCAGAAACTAGAACAAGCACAAGCAGACTACGAATCTTTTAAAAGAGCACTAAATAATGTAGATGGAAACGATGTGAGCGACACATCTCCTACATTTAAGGTACTAGAAGACGGAGCTGCTGCTAGCAATAAAGAAGAAATAGGACGTACAGCGCAGCACTTAATGAAGTTTATCCAAAACCTACAAGCTGCTCTAATACGTATCGAAAATAAGACTTATGGTATTTGCAGAGTAACTGGCAAGTTAATCCCAAAAGAAAGGCTTCGTGCAGTTCCTCATGCAACCTTAAGTATAGAAGCAAAAGAAGGTAAAAAGTAAATATGAACTCTATCACAAAAAAGGCACTGTATAGTGCCTCTCTTGTTTTTATAATACTACTAATAGACCAAGCGCTTAAACTATGGGTAAAAACCTCATTCAACTTGTATGAGGAACTTTATATTACTTCATGGTTTAGGCTTCTATTTGTAGAAAACGACGGCATGGCATTTGGTGTAGAATGGGGAGACAAAATCTTCTTAACACTATTTCGCATCGTGGCATCGCTTGGCATTGTAGGTTATATAGCATATTGCATAAAGAAAAACGAAAGTTATCTACTACTTACATGTCTTAGCCTTGTGCTTGCTGGCGCCACAGGCAATATTATCGACTGCGTTTTCTACGGACAATGGTTCGACTACGCTCCTTATTTCTACGGGAAAGTGGTAGACATGTTGTATTTCCCGCTTATTGAAGGACATTTTTGGGACTGGATACCTATGGTGGGAGGCGAGCACTTCATCTTCTTCTCCCCTATTTTCAATTTTGCAGACTCTGCAATATGTGTAGGTATTTTTATGTTACTTCTTTTTGAAAAACGTATATATAAATGAAAAAGATATTAGCCATATTACCTTTAGTGTTTTTAATGTTTTCGTGTAAAAAACACGAAGAAATAAAGACAGACAATATCCTTATAAACAACCATAAGGTAATGGCTAATCTTTTATTTGACATTCACCTTACAGAAGGCATGGAAACTTGCAATTTCCTAAAAAGCAACGAGACCAAGTATATATACACCAAGATATTTGAGAAATACAAAATCACTCCTGCCCACTTCGATAGTGCTGTGATTTATTATGCAAATAACAATGACAAGCACAAAGAAGTATATGAAATTGTAAACAACAAGATAATAAAATACATCGACAACTGCGACGAAAAGTTCTTTATTAAATTTCCAAAAGAGACTGTGAATGTATGGAAAGACTACGGCGTATTTCCAGATAGTTTGCAAAAAATGACACAATTTCTTCCTTTTTATATCTGTCCAAGGCCAGAATACCTAGACAAACCACTCATAATTGAGAAATAATGCGATTTTTAGGCAAAACTACATTTTTAAGTTTTAATTAAATTTATTATATTTGTAGTGCCTAAAATCAAATATATGAGTGATATTGCAAATACTCCCGCACACAAATACACTGATGAAAATATCATAACATTGGAAGGACTACAACACGTCCGCCTTCGCCCTGGTATGTACATAGGGAAACTTGGCGATGGTTCTTCCAACGATGATGGTATATACGTTCTCCTAAAAGAAGTGATAGACAACTCTATCGACGAGTTCAGAATGAACTTTGGAAATCAAGTAGAGATTAATATCAACGATAGAGAAGTGAGTGTGAGAGACTATGGTCGTGGCATTCCTCAAGGCAAATTGGTAGATTGCGTGGGCACTATGAACACTGGTGCTAAATACGACACAAAATCATTCCAAAAATCTGTGGGGCTAAACGGTGTAGGTACAAAAGCTGTAAATGCACTTTCTTCTTCGTTCATAGCCATTTCCTACCGCGATGGCATGGCGAAAAAGGTTGAGTTCTCTAAAGGTGTACTTGTAAAAGAACACGACCTTGAACCAACAACAGAAAAAAACGGCACATACATTTGCTTTACACCAGATACAGATAGCACAATATTTGGGAATTATCACTTTAGATTTGAGTATATTGAAAATATGCTTAGAAACTATTGTTACCTAAACCAAGGATTGACAATTTGGTTCAACAAGCAAAAATTTATCTCTAAAAATGGTCTTCTAGACTTATTGAACGAAAAATGTACATCAGATGTGCTATATCCTATCGTACACCTGAAAGGCGAAGATATTGAAATTGCTCTTACTCACACAAACCAATATGGCGAAGAGTATTACTCTTTTGTAAATGGTCAACACACCACACAAGGAGGTACTCACCAAGCAGCTCTTAAAGAGCACGTTGCTCGTACCATCAAGGATTTCTTTGGCAAAAACTTTGAATTTCAAGACATCAGAAGTGGTATTGTTGCAACTATTGCCATCAACGTGATAGAACCTATTTTTGAAAGTCAAACAAAGACTAAACTTGGTTCTACCAATATGGCTCCAGATAAGGATAAAGATGAAAATCCATATCCACTTTCTGGCACTAGCGTGAACAAGTTTGTAGGCGACTTCCTTAAAAGAGAACTTGACAATTTCCTACACAAGCACCCAGATATGACAGAGGTGTTGCTTAAGAAAATTCAGGCTTCTGAGCGTGAACGTAAAGCAATTGCCAATGTGTCTAAACAAGAGAGAGAAAGAGCGAAAAAGGTAAATATGCACAACCGCAAACTTCGCGATTGCCATATTCACCTCAACGACAATAAAGGCGACAGAAGAGAAGAAAGTTGCATTTTCATCACCGAGGGTGACTCTGCGAGCGGTTCTATCACCACAAGTAGAGATGTGAAGACTCAAGCAGTATTTTCACTTCGTGGTAAACCTCTAAACTGCTTTGGTATGAGCAAGGTAGAGGCTTATAAAAATGAAGAGTTCAACCTGCTTCAAGCTGCGCTAAACATAGACGAAGGGCTTGAAAACCTAAGATACAACAAAGTCATAATTGCAACCGATGCCGACGACGACGGTATGCACATTAGACTTCTGCTTATGAGTTTCTTCCTACAATTCTATCCAGAACTAGTGAAAGCAGGACACGTTTACATCTTGCAAACACCGCTTTTCAGGGTAAGAAACAAGAAAGAAACACATTATTGCTATTCCGACGAGGAAAAGATTGCAGCCATCAAAGCAGTGGGTGCAAAAGCAGAAATCACTCGATTTAAAGGTCTTGGTGAGATTTCTCCAGACGAGTTTAAGTTCTTCATAGGAAAAGACATTAGACTAGAACAAGTAAGTCTAAACAAAGAAGACGCGGTAAACCAACTACTACGTTTCTATATGGGTGAAAATACCACCGAAAGACAGAACTTTATTATCGAAAATTTAAGAATTGACCAAGACATAAATGAAGAAATGTTTGAAGAAAATGAAATTTAACTCACTTTTCTTTGTAAACATAAAAAATATTGATTTACTTTGCATATTCAAATAGAAATAACCAATAAATAATAAAATATTATGAGATTCATAGGCGTTATCGTAGTTCTTATCGGAGCAATTGTTTTAATCGCTCAATCATTACTTACCACAGCTCAATACAGCAACACAATGCTAATGATTGGTGGTGCATTATTATTAATCGGTGCTATCCTTCACGTTATCTGCACCAGAAAATCTATGGATTAATTTTCTTTTAAATTACCATAAAAAAATAGGTTGAATCGCTGATTCAACCTATTTTTTTGTATCTATATCTCTTGGTTTATAAACCAAGAGATGCTTTTACTGCTAGGACTTTTTCTTCAGCTGCGGCGTTTACTGCGTCGTAGTCTTCGCGAGAAGCGATAGGAAGTTTCACCTCGATATAGAACTTGATTTTTGGTTCTGTACCAGAAGGACGAACAGAAACTTTAGTACCGTCTGCGGTGAAGTATTGAAGCACGTTTGATGATTCTGGCATTTCTAGAGACTCGGTTTTGCCTGCTAGAACGTCGATCATGCGTAGTGTGCTGTAGTCTTTGATTACTACTACTTGAGAGCCTGCAAGTTCTTTTGGAGGAGCAACACGGAATTGAGACATCATTTGTTTGATTTCTTCTGCACCGCTCTTACCTTTTTTCACTACAGAAATACCTTTTTCTTTAGAGAATCCAAATTCTAGGTAAATATCTTGGATAAGTTCGTAAACTGTTTTACCATTGTCTTTTGCCCAAGCTGCAACCTCAGCAATCATGGTACAAGCAGAAACTGCGTCTTTGTCACGAACGAAGTCTTGACATAGGAAGCCGTAGCTTTCTTCACCACCACCGATGTATTGCATTTTGCCTTCTTGCTCACGGATGATAGCAGCAATCCATTTGAAGCCAGTGTAGCAATCGAAATATGGTACATTGAACTTCTTAGCCATAGTAGCAATAAGTTCTGTAGTTACGATAGTTTTCACTAAGTATTCTTTACCAGTGATTTTGCCTAGTTCTGACCAACGTTTTACTAGGTAATAAACTAGCATCATTGCTGTTTGGTTACCGTTTACTAAAATCCATTCGCCTTTGTCGTTTTTCACAGCGATACCAACGCGGTCTGCGTCTGGGTCTGATGCCATAACGATGTCTGCACCTACTTCTTTAGCTTTATCTACAGCCATTTGTAGAGCTGCTGGTTCTTCTGGGTTTGGAGAAATTACTGTTGGGAAATCGCCAGAGATAACATTTTGTTCTGGAACATCAATGATGTTTTCAAAACCATACATTTTAAGAGCACGAGGAATTACTGTTATACCAGTACCGTGGATAGGGGTATAAACAATCTTCATGTCTTTGTTTCTCTTGATAGACTCTGGAGAAAGTGTTAGTTTGCTAATTTTGTCTAGGTAAACGCTATCAATGTCTTCGCCGATGATTTGGATAAGTTCTTTGTTACCTTCAAATTTAATATCATCTACAGATTTGATTTTGTTTACTTCGTTGATAATATTGTGGTCGTGTGGAGCGATAACTTGCGCACCATCAGACCAATAAGCTTTGTAACCATTGTATTCTTTTGGGTTGTGGCTAGCGGTGATAACGATACCACTTTGGCAACCTAAGTGACGAATAGCAAATGAGATTTCTGGAGTAGGACGAAGTGCTTCAAATAAATACACTTTAATACCATTTGCAGAGAAAATATCAGCTGCGCTTTCAGCAAATAGACGGCTATTGTTGCGGCTATCGTGACCTACAACTACGCTAATTTGTTGTCCAGCAAATTCTTTTTTAAGATAGTTGCTTAAACCTTGAGTAGCACTACCTACAGTATATATATTCATGCGGTTTGTACCAACACCCATGATACCTCTTAAACCACCTGTACCAAATTCTAGGTCTTTGTAGAATGATTCTACTAGATCTGTGGTATCAGAGTTTTCAAGCATTGCACGTACTGCACTTTTTGTAGCCTCATCATAGTTTCCATCCAACCAGATTTGAGCTTTTTTCTTTACATCGTTGATTAAATTGTTTTCCATATATAAATTAAAAAATTGTATTCCGTTAAGTTCTGTTATAGTTACATATTTGTGTCATTTTCCACACCAATATGGTGCAAATTTACGTTATTTTTTCATATTGACAAAATCAGTATTAAAATTTATTTATCTTTTCATTTTTCTGTTGTATCTTTGCAGAAATAGACACTAAAAATATTACAAAATGAATACAGTAGAAAGTTTAGTAGCATCTCGCTTACTTGGCGTTCAAGCCGTTAAATTACAACCAAATCAACCTTTCACATGGGCATCAGGCTGGAAATCACCTATTTATTGTGACAACAGAAAAACTCTTTCTTATCCAGACGTGCGCAGTTTAATTAAATTGGAGCTTGCTCGCATCATTTTAGAAAAATATCCAGACGTAGAAGCTATCGCAGGTGTGGCTACAGGTGCTATTGCACAAGGTGCTCTAGTGGCTGACGCTCTTGGTCTTCCATTTGTATACGTTCGTTCTTCTAAAAAAGACCACGGTATGGAAAACCTAGTTGAAGGTTATCTAGAAGAAGGCAAAAAAGTAGTTGTAGTAGAAGACCTTATCTCTACTGGTGGTAGTAGTTTAAAAGCTGTTGCAGCTCTTAGAAACGAGAAAAAATGTGACGTACTAGGTATGGTTGCTATCTTTACATACGGTTTCCCTCTAGCACAAGAACAATTTGCTGCTGCAAATGTGGAACTTACAACACTTTCAAACTACGAAGCTGTGCTAAAACTAGCTCTTGAAACTGGTTACATTAGCGAAGAAATGGTTCCTACCCTACAAGAATGGCGTAAAGATCCAGGCAACTGGAAAAAAGATTAATATGGATACATTTGAAAGTAAGATAGTACACATTAATAGTAACGCAAAGGCTATTTTTGAAAAACTTTCCAATTTAGACAACCTTAGACCTATAATAGACAATATTCCACAAGACAAGATTAAGCCAGAAGACATTACTCTTACTGCAGATTCTTGTAGCATAAAGGTGGACGCTATGGGCGAAATAGGTTTTAAGATAATTGAAAGAGAGGACTATAAGTGCATTAAGTTTGCCTCAGACAAGTCTCCAGTGGAATTTTACAT
>JAXJWL010000131.1:0-7805 GCA_036308065.1 Paludibacteraceae bacterium | reverse complement strand
GGGAGATAACTCTGTGGATGGTTCTGAGGTTGAGATGCCTTCAAACGAGGTACTAATTTCTTCAAAACAAGCAGATGCGCTTAAACTAAAAGTTGGCGACAAGTTTATTTGTTATTTTATACAAGACCAAGTAAGACTTCGTCAATTTACTATTTCTGGCATTTACAGTACAGGACTTGCAGACTTCGATAAACTTTTTGTGGTTGCAGACATTCAACACATTAGAATGTTAAACAATTGGGACAACAAAACAGCCACAAGCATTGAAATCTTTGTTAAAGACCTAAATATTTTGGAAGATACTTCTTATAATATCTTCCTTACTACTGCCAACAACTTCACTGGCAACTACAATCCATATTACACTAGACATATCTACGAACTTCAACCACAAATCTTTGGTTGGCTCGACCTTCTAGACCTTAATATGGTCATTATCCTTATTTTAATGTTTTCTGTGGCCACATTTACCATGATTTCTGGCCTGCTTATTCTCATTTTAGAGAAAACCACACTTATCGGAACACTTAAAGTACTTGGAGCAAACAACTGGACTATACGTAAAATTTTCCTTTACCAAGCCTCTTTCCTTATTGGCAAAGCTATGCTTTGGGGCAATGTGATTGGTTTGGGAATGTACTTCATACAAAAATATCTCAAGGTAGTAAAACTAGACCCTGAGATATACTTCGTAGATTATGCGCCTGTAGAACTTATTCCATGGCAGGCAATCGCCCTAAACATTGGCGTGGGTGTTGCAATTCTTTGCATCCTCGTAATCCCTTCATACCTCATCGCCAAAATCTCCCCAGCCAAATCAATCAAGTTTGAGTGAAGATTAATTAGGAATGAGGAATTAGGAATTTTTGTGCACCTTTTTAATTCATTGGTTTTATCATTTTTTCAATGAAATCAATTTCATCCTCGGATAAATTGTATTTTGCATAAAGTTGTTTATCAATCTCTTCTATTGATTTACTCCAGTCTATATCACTATTTGAAGTAAAATCTTGAAGAGGAACGAATTGAAATACACTACTAGGATTGTCTTGGGTTCTCTTCTTTATAGACACCAAATATCTGAAAAATAGAGTTTTAATATATTTAATAATGTTATAGCATATTTCTTCTGTAAAGTTATGCTTTTCAGGACTATATCCTATCACTAAATACGTTTGTGAGCAAACACTATTAGGCTCTCCATAAAATGGTTTCCCTAAAACATATGGATCATTTCCAGAACCACCAACTTTTGGAATATAAATTTTGTGCAGAGGTAACACTTCACGATTTTTGGGTATATCAGACAAACGAATCCATCCTACACCCGTTTTATCAAGAGTCTTATTAAGATAATACTTTATATTATGTTCTAAATTTCTAACTTTAGAATAATTTCTCCAACTAGTAGTCAAATATCCATCTTTATCAAAAAAGTGTTGTGGTCCAACATATGTCGAAAAAGATGAGTTAAAATATTTTCCCTCTACAGTTCTAACTCTATTGATGATGTTAATTGCTTTTTCATCACGAAGAACTATGCCTAAGCCCATTGAATCTAATTCTCCGATACGTTCATAAATATTACCATTTTTATGTAAAATATACTTACATATCCCTTGATATTGAGGTGATAATAAATAATAGCAAACCCCACCTTTTATTTCAACACCTTCAAAACACTCAGTTGCATCAATAAAGTCATGTAATAATCGTATATTTCTAGATTTTATCATTCCATCTATCCACTCTTCTGATAATCCTTGTCCTGTGCGCGTCATCCAGCGACTTGGGGTTACTAGAGAAATTAATTGTGGTTTTAGTAATCTTGCTATATTTACGAAATATGGATATATAGCAGTTGCAAATGAACTATTATTCTTACTAAATTCATTAGAACGATTTTCTTGATACGGCGGATTTCCTACTATAGCATTGAATTTCATATCTTTGAAGCGTTTAAATACTTGTCCTTTATTAATTCTTTCGATTAGTTCTTTTTGGTTGTTTTTGATTTGATTGATTAGATCGTCAAAAGCATGCATATTGCATTTACCATTGCGAAAACCGAGTAAAGTGCGACGAGTAATGCTTTGGGCCATTTGAGTTTTACAAATCACAAATATATTCTCTCGCACTACTTCATCCCAAACACGTTGTTGTTCCTCTATTGTATCGCATGCAAATAGTGAGTTTTGGAGTTTTGTGCGATATATAGAATATGTCACATACAATGGATATAGACCTGATTTAGAGTTAATTTCTAAAATTTTAGCATTCGGAGTAAATACATTGTTTGTTACATTTATTTGCTCCACAAAGCGTGGTTCGTCAAGTTCTTTAGTAAAGTCCTTGTCATAGAAACAATATCCACCCAAGCAATCTGACATGTGCATATTTACCACACGCCATGGTGTTAGGACTGTTTCTTTATCAGGATTGCGGAAACTATTAAAAATAGCTGAAATTTGCGCAATACGCTGCTCTACACTCATTGCATCTGCGGCTTCTGCTAAGGCACGTATACGCTTACCTGCTGCTAAGAATATATCTGGATCATAGTATTTACGGAACGAATGGAATACGACCTTATTAACACCCTTAGGCATAAATTCCTCCCAAGAAAGGTCATCAATAAGGTCGGCAAAGTTCTCAAGTGTTACTTCTTTTATATTACCAGTAAGTTCTGCTCCATAAATAAGAAGTGGCATACGAATAGAAATACCACGTAGAATAGAAATAGCAGCACTGCGTTGCTCCTTTGCTTTCTTCAACTCTGCTAATTTCTCATTTTCTTCAGGAGTACGAGTATCTTTTGGTTTTTTCTCTATTTTCTCAAGTTCATCATATTGCTCACCTGTTAAACCTTGCTGATTTATGTCTATATTATTTGTTCTCGGCATCGCTTTGGTTTCACCAATGATTTTCTTGAGTTCAGCAAATTGTTTTAACTCTATATCAGAGAGTTTTAGCAGGTCTTCGTTGTAGAGTGATTTATCTTCAAACCCAGAAGATACCACACGTTCAACATATACTTTTTTGAGTTGTGTAAATAGTTGATCTGCAGTAATCTTACCCTTCATTTGTGTTCCATCACAAGAAATAACAGGGCAAAAGTTAAGAAAATCTCCCAAAGTCTTCCTATCATTTTGCGTAGTGCGTCCTGCTTTGGCTTGTACTTTGGCAGTTTCAGCAACAACTTTCAATGTACGGTCTGGAGCAAAGTCAAATACATAACAGTTTTCTTTTATAGCCCCATCTTTCTTGGCAGGTGTTTGCACACGGAAAATAGTTTGCATATATGAAGATGCAGCTGTATTGAATGTTCCAGACAACATAAAGACTGCCGTCCATTCTGGCACACTAACACCAGTCGTAAGTTTTCCGCAAGAAATCGTAATAGTATAATCATTATTTGCAATGGCTTTTTGTACAAGTTCTAGAGCATCGCCACGTTCTGAATCATCATCGCCATCTCCTGCAACATTTACAATCATAAAATTGCCAAAGACAGGATGTGCCTGCAACATTTTTGATAGTGCTTTAGCTTTTTTTATATCAGGCACTATCCTTAGAGTATGATGAAAATTATTGCGAAATTCCTCATTGGCAAATGGGAACATACTATAAGGGTCCGGTTTCACCATAAGATCGAGAAAGGCACGCACGTCTGCTGCATGAACAAATGAACCATCGCTATTTTTTGTACGGAAGAACTCAGTAAAGTTGAATGCTACATCCATATCCATGTACTCTGACATAAGTCTACCAAGGTCAAAAGTGTAGATATTCATAGCAGGTAATCCTGCGTATGGATTGGCATCGCCAAAGTGTGTTTCATCCCACGCTACTTTTGCCTTTTGCTCCATTACATAATCCCAAGTAAAAATCTCGTCTTCTTTATATTGGTCAAATAAGTTGAATGGAGTGCCTGAAAGTTGTAGAACTTTTGGTTTGTTTTCTGTAAGTGCATTTAGTACATTTTTTCCAAGAGTAGTTTGTGTTCCCTCGTGTGCTTCATCAACAATCACACAATCCCATTTTGTGGAAAACACCTTGTCGTTTTTAGCAAATTTTCCTCCTACTTTGTCTGTACCACGAAGATCTTGCATTGAAGCAAAGTAAATATATTTTGCTCTTCCTAATGCACAGGCATTCTCCATGGTTAGTAAGTCTGTGCCTTTGTCTCTTGAACCATACATATAAGATGTTGATTCAAAATGAAATATTTTGCTAAAATCTTCGTACCAACCTTTATCTACTACTGGACGGTGAGTAACAATAATGGTTCGATTGAACCCCATTCGACGAACAACTTCTAACGCACTCAATGTTTTACCAAAACGCATCTTTGCATTCCAAAGCATTTGGTTAGATTTTTTGAACTTTTTGCAAGTTCTATCTATGGCATCTTCTTGTTCTGGACGAAAGATAATAGGTGATTGTTCTATGGTAATTTCTTTTGGTAAAAGAGATGTTCGTTTTTCCTTAGCAGCTTGAATTGCACGTTGCGCCGTAAGTAAATCGCATTCAAACCATTCCACTCCCATACCATCTCCAAAATCTGCACGCTTAATGCCTGAGCGAAGTAATATATTGTGAATATCTTTGTCGTTTAGAACAACCCACTCTTTACCATAAAGCGACATAGACAACTCTGTATGAAGTAGTTCAAATGCAATACCAGCAGTCGCAGTATACTGTCTTATTCGCGCTTTTGCTGCTTCATTTAGCATTTTACTATTAGGGGCAGCATTGTATGGGGTCCCATCAAGAACTGTGGTTTTACCTATTTTTAAGCAACCACTATGTGCAATATCGTTGATTCTAAAAATATAAATCAACTCTGCTCGAAATGTTGAATATTGATTAGCCATAGTATGATTATTTCAATAGTTCGTGAAAATAGATTACCTTCTTTTTCTTGCCATCGTGTTCCAAATCCCAATCTTTAATCTGACATTGAATACCTGTGTGCAATCTCATATCTTTTAATTCACCACCTTTACATCCTGGACATGGTTCTGTTTGTGGTTCATTATTTTCTAGGTCAAATAGTATAGGTTGAGTAGGTAACACTCTATCTTTGCATGTACATGGAATAACACCTTTCAAACCATCCATTTGCCAAAAATTCCATGTTATTACATTGATTATGTCTTTAAGAATGCGTTTGTTCGGAAACTTTTCTTTTCCAAAACGAAGTGTATGGAAGCGAATGTAGGATGAGAGAACATTTTCGCGTGCTAGTAGAAGATTGTCGCCTTGCCATTCATAGCCATAGGTAGATTCTAATGCAATACGCATCCACTTGAACCACTTTTTGTCCTCTGTTTCTTGTCCACAGTTTTCTAGAACAATACGAAACTTACGATCAAGAATACCTATGCGATTCATTGGATCTATAAATTCGCCTGTTACAGTATCATAGCGACTAGTTATATATGGAGCTTCTCCGCACGTAATTTCCATTCGAATATCTTTTACATAGTCCTGCCATGTTTTATTAGGAGTATTTGGAAAATCTATCTTATTGAAGTTGCTAACCCATCCTTTCTCTGTTTCTATATTGAAAACATTAGGACGGCCAAACCATTGTTCATCAATAAGGTTGTTTTGTTTATTACATACCCATGATGGAGTAAACACTTCAGCTTTGTCTTTACTGCGTGCACTCTGTATCTCCTTTGCTTTGGCTGAACGTGGTTTAATAATTCCTTCAAACTTATCTGTAATAAGAGGAGTCTCTATTGTATCGTGAAAGGTAAAACCATCACCTAGGTGAGCATAATCGTCTGTAGCCCAGATAATGTTCTTATTGGTTGTTTGGTCATACAATAAAAGTGAAAGAATTTCTTTTGGAAGTTTGCTTTCAGGTATGTCAGGATTGTCTATTATGCTCATTTTCGTTTATAAAAAACAAAACCGGATAGCATGAACTATCCGGAAAAAAGCAAAGGCAAGCAGAGTAAACAATTAAGTCGGCAAACTTGTAGGAATACCCCACTTACCTATGCTAAGACACAGATAGCAGGAACATATATCCACTTCCTACAGGTTAAGTTTTGCCGACTAATTGTTGAAGGTATATGTAAATTTAACTATGCGAATTTTATATGTTATTAATTTTTATCTAATCATATTTCTATTTTCTACTTCAGGTATAGACATAAAAAAAGCGTGAAGCTTTGCACTTTTGCTCGCTTCACGGTTAGAGGCTGTAGGAATTGCCCAATTTGTCAGAAACGAGCAACGCATAAGCCCCACGCCGATATGTAATCATAGTACACAATATACCCAACTTATAGCGGACACGGCACGCCATGTCCCTACATAGGATAATGTGTAGATATGAGAATACACACCTACGGGGCATTCACGTTGCTTTGTTTTTTGACAAATAATTTGAAATTTTCCTACGATTTCTAACCGTCAAAACAAGCGTAGTAAACGCCTTTTATTATGTCTTAAAATATCCCTACCATTGAAAGTAGGGTTTCAGCTTTATATATGCAAAATTAGCATTAATTTTAAAATAAAACAATAGCAGAGAGGAGTATTTCAAGTGGTTTTATAAAAAAACATGAAACTGTTTTTTGCAAATATAAGTAGCATTTTGTACCTTTGTAAATAGAAAACAAAAAACTAGAGTATCCCCGACTACTCTGAGAAATATAAACACATTATTAATCTTTTTCAACATGAAAAATTACAATCCCAAAGTTCTAAACACATCATTAGTAAGTGAACCATTCGTAAGTTATTACGCTAGAAATCCTCAAAAAGAATTTGACCGCATCCAAAAACTTGCCGAAGAGACCAAAGGCATTGTAATGCCATATCTAAACGACAGTTACGTAAATATACTACAAGTAGAACCACACAATTTTATAACTGATAAACCATTAGTAGAAGCACAATTATGGGCTGAAAATAATTTAATTAGAACATACATCTCTCACAAAGGTACACGCAATGAATTTTCCTATAGTATAGGTAAAAAGTCTATAAAAAAATATCTAGACCCGTCAGCTACAAATAAAAGTAATAGTATAAATGTACATCTATCTGTACTAAAAGTGCTACCAGAGATTATAGATGCTAGTATAGAAGTTGAGATACATGCAGACTATACAAAAGTCAATGGAATTCGCTCTGTTGTTAATCCTATAAATGAGAATATATTAATACATAGATTTTATGGGGCAATAATGTTTGAATCTAAATTACATCGAATAAAAACTACAATATACGAATATCGTGATATAAACTACCCAAACAAGCCATACTCATTTGAGGTAATAAAAATAGAACTGCTTGATTTTATTGAATCAAACAGTTCTACTTCGGCTCCTAATCATCCTAACTCACAAGGAGGTCTGATCATTAGGGTAGCAAAGATACTACAAAATGTTGAAAAATCATACGACAAAGGAAAATTTTTGCTTGAAGAATCTAAAAAAAGCGATGGTTGGGACGCAATTTTCAGAAGATTCTAAATTATAGAAAAATTCACCGCAAATAACACTACATTTTCTTCTAGATTTTGGAAATCTAAAACAGAAGCACCCCACTACGGGGGTGCTAGGCGTGGTGGGACCTTTTATACAGGCGTCGTCGTAATGCTTCGCATTACTCTGACACCTGCCTACAACAAAGAAAAACCCTCTACGAGGGTTAGTATTTGTTTTCTTCTCTTTCATCAGATATCATATTTAAAAGTTCCATATAATGGCCTTCTGAAATACGCTCTGACTCATATAAGATTCTTGCTTTTTCACCAAAATCGCCTATAAAAAGTCCTT
>JAXJWL010000130.1:0-1801 GCA_036308065.1 Paludibacteraceae bacterium | reverse complement strand
GGTTGAATGAACGTTTTACACCAGAAATGTTAGCCCAAATAAGGTTGCTTTTTCTGATTTCTGCAGTAAGACCTGCTACTACGCGGTCCATTTCGTAGATAAGGTTGCCACCTTTTACGTTTGGAGATTGGTCTGTTGGGTCTAGCCATTGACCTTCGTTGTTGATGCGGAATTTGAAACCAGTGTTTGGTTTAATAACGCTTTCGTCAATGTTGTCGAAAGTAAGCATCCATTGTTCGCCTACTTTTTTAAGTTCCCACTCTCCTACCTCGGTAGAAGCGTCCCAACCACGAAAATCACCTGTTACGAACACGCGTTCTGGACGCACGCCGTAGATGTTTTCGTCGAAGATGAAGGTTACTTTATCACTAAAGATAGCATAACCTCGTTTGGCTTGGTCGCCAGTGTAAGATTGAGCAAACACGCTCACTAGCGAAGCCATTGCCAAAAAGACAATTAAACTGATTTTTTTCATAAATTGATTATTATAGTTAATGATAATATTCACAAAATACAAATTTAAGTATTTTGATTGAGAAACACAATAGTTTACAAAGAAAAAAGACTGACAATGCTGTCAGCCTTTTCTATCATTTCCTTAATATTTCGTTTAAAGGTGGGATTTCTAGGCGTATTATTTGCCTTGGTGTACTGTCAATTGTGGGAATGGGAACTCAATACCCTCTTTATTGAATGTTTCGTACACTATTTTGTTCATATCAAAGAATACTCCCCAATAGTCTGCGCTCTTCACCCATGCACGTACAGTGATGTTTACACTGCTATCTGCTAATGCACCTAATGCGATGAAGTGAGCAGGGTCTTTAAGAATACGAGAGTCTGCAGCGATAAGTTTTTCGATAACAGCTTTTACTTTTTCGTAGTCTGTACCATAATCTACACCGAAGCTCCAATCTACACGACGAAGGTCTTGTGTGCTATAGTTTTTAATCACATTGCTGCTTAGAGGACCGTTTGGAATGAAAATAGTTTGGTTGTCTGGAGTGGTAAGCACAGTGTGGAAAATTTGAATTTCTTTTACTGAACCTGCTTGACCTTGTGCTTCAATGTAGTCACCAGTTTTGATAGGTTTGAAAAGAAGAATCATTACACCACCTGCAAAGTTTTGTAAGTTGCCGCTAAGAGCCATACCTACAGCAACACCTGCAGAAGCAAGTAGAGCTGCAAATGAAGTAGTTTCAACACCTAGAGCACCAACAACAGCGATAAGTAATAAAACTGTTAAGGTAACGTTTACTAAACTTTTAACGAAAGATTTAATACCTTCGTCCATGTTTTTACGTTTGTCTAACGCCTTAACAACTAGTTTTTTAATAAAAGAAATAAGTAAGCGACCAATGATGAAAATTAGAAGTGCCGCTAAAATGTTTTTACCAATTTCGATGCCTGAATCCCAAGCAACGTTTAAATAAGGTTGAAGTTTTTCCATTTTTGTGAAATTAAATAATTAATATTTAGTTAAGTTTAATTCCGTTTTCAGTAAGAGAAATAAGGCGTTTTTTGTAAAGTTCACCTACTGCTTTTTTGTAAGTTTTTTTACTCATTCCGCATACTTCGTAAATTGTTTCTGCAGGAGATTTGTCTGTAGTTGGAAGAAAACCACCAGCTTTTTTAATTAGTTCTAGCAATTTTCCAGACTCACCTGCCACTGCCTCGTATCCAGAACGACGAAGACGCACATCTATTTTGCCGTCTGGGCGAATTTTTGAAATATAAGCAGTAAGATTGTCTCCAATATTTATTTTAGAGAACACTTCATTTTTGTAAATAAGACCTACAT
>JAXJWL010000129.1:0-23110 GCA_036308065.1 Paludibacteraceae bacterium | reverse complement strand
GATTTATTGAATGCGTAAGATGCAAATTTTTCCCAGTCGCCCCAAATTTTTTCCAAAACCTTTTCGTCATGGCCATTTTTCTTACCACCTTCTAGGAACTTAATCTTCAAAGAGTCTAGAATAGCAATAATTTTCTTACCCATAGCCTTACGAAGCGAGTCGGACTCACCACGTGTAAAGCCAGCCAAAAGACGAGACAGAAGCATCACCTGTTCTTGATATACTGTAATACCGTATGTATCTTTTAGGTATTTTTCCATTATATCAATATCATATTCTATCTTTTCTTCACCATGTTTACGACGAATAAACTGAGGGATATAATCCATCGGACCTGGACGATAAAGGGCATTCATCGCAATAAGGTCTTCAAAGGTAGAAGGTTTAAGCTGACGCAAATATTTTTGCATACCGGCAGACTCAAACTGGAATGTACCCACAGTCTTACCTTCACAATAAAGTTGGAATGTTTTCTTATCGTCTAGCGGAATTTTATCTATATCAAGGTCTATACCGTGTGTTAGTTTAATATTGTGTAGAGTTTCCTTTATAATAGACAGCGTACTCAAACCGAGGAAGTCCATTTTTATAAGACCCACAGACTCCACATAGTGACCATCATACTCTGTTACAACAATATCTTCTCCTGTTGCTTTATCCTTTACCACACTTAGCGGAGCGTAATTGGTAAGGTCGTCGGCACCAATAATTACACCACAAGCGTGAATACCCACTTGACGAACAGTACCCTCTAGTTGCGAAGCATATTCTAGCATAGAAGAGATATTTTCGTCTGGACCGTATGTTGCAGCCTTTATCTCATCTACATACTTCATACAGTTTGCCACATTCACCTTTGGCACCTTTTTAGTAGCAGGGTCTGCTAAACTTTCTGGAAATTTATCTGGGATATAAGAAACAATCTTATTAACATCTGGCAGTGACACTTTTTGCACACGACCAACGTCCTTAATAGAAGATTTGGTAGCCATAGTACCGTATGTGATAATATGCGCTACTTTTTCTTTTCCGTATTTTTTTGTAACCCACTCAAGCACAGCCCCACGGCCTTCGTCGTCGAAGTCCACGTCGATATCGGGAAGTGAAATACGGTCTGGATTTAAGAAACGTTCAAACAGAAGGTCGTATTTAAGAGGGTCAACGTCAGTGATTTTCAAACAATACGCTACCACAGAACCTGCAGCAGAACCACGTCCTGGTCCAACACTCACACCAAGTTCTTCACGAGCTGCACGAATATAGTCTTGCACAATAAGGAAGTAGCCAGGGAAACCCATGGTTTTCATAATATGAAGTTCAAAGACTATACGTTCATATTGCTCGTCGGTTAGTTCTTCTCCGTATCGTATTTTAGCTCCTTCCCATGCAAGTTTTGCCAAGTAGTCTGCCTCCAACTTAATACGATAAAGTTTGTCGTAACCGCCTAGTTTCTTAATTTTAGACTCTGCATCTTCTCTAGACATTACCACATTGCCTTTTTCGTCTTGAGTAAACTCATTGAAAAGGTCTTCTTCCGTAAATTTCTGTCTGTATTCCTCTTCTGTGCCAAACTCTGCAGGAATATCAAACTTAGGCATAATAGGACCAGACTCAATAGAGAAAACCTCTACCTTGTCTGCCACTTCAAGAGTATTTGATATTACTTCTGGATGGTCTGGGAAACATTTGTGCATTTCCTCTGCAGACTTAAGCCACTCTTGCTTAGTGTAATACATACCATTTGGATCGCCCAATTCTTTTTTGGTACTCATACATACTAAGCGTTCATGCGCATCGGCATTGCTTTCCAACACAAAGTGAACGTCGTTGGAAGCCACCACTTTTGTTTGAGTTTTCTCCGCTAGTTCAAATATTACTTTATTGACTTTTTCTTGACGATAGTAAACATTTTCATTTAAAATTTCCACATCGCATTTATGCGCCTGTACCTCTAAATAAAAATCGTCGCCAAAAAGATTTTTAAACCAACGAATGCTCTTTTCTGCCTCGTCTATTTTACCATTTAAGATAAGTTGAGGAATTTCACCACCCAAACAAGCAGAAGTAACAATTAATCCTTCGTGATATTGCTCAAGCAGTTCTTTATCTATACGAGGACGGTTGTAGAAACCATCGATAAATGCAATTGAAGAAAGTTTACAAAGATTCTTGTAACCTTGTTTGTTTTTTGCCAAAAGGATTAAGTGCCAGCCCCCTCTATCCACTATAATTTCCTTCCCTTCGCCGTTTATTTCCTTCACTTGATTATCTTTCAACAAACGAGAACGACGAGCACAATAGGTTTCTATACCAATAATAGGTTTTAGCGGTTTCTCCGCTCCTTTATTGGCTTTTCCTACTAGATCCACAAACTCTTTTATACCATACATACAACCATGGTCGGTGAGAGCAAGTGCAGGCATTCCTAGCTGCATAGCCCTCTTAACTAGGTCTGGAACTTTCGACATTCCATCTAGTATGGAATAATTTGAATGGACGTGTAGGTGTACAAAACTCATATTTTTCTCTCCTTTTTAGAATGCCAAAATTAGCATTAAAAAACAAACTTCATAACATAACCACCAATAAAGTTATTAACAATGCAAAGAGAGCAAGGAATTAAAAAAAATTAGGAATTAGGAATTAGGAATTAGGAATTAAGTATTATCTTTGCTTTTTGATATAAAACGAAGATAAAATTTATGAAAGTAATCGGTATAGGTTGGAATTACCCAAAACATAATGCAGAACTTGGAGGTGCTGAGAAGCCTAGCAAGCCAACAGTTTTTTGCAAACCAGACTCTGCACTTTTAAAAGAAAACAAAGATTTTTATATCCCAGACTTTTCAAATCAGGTAGATTATGAAGTGGAAGTTGTGGTAAAAATCAACCGTTTAGGCAAAAGTGTGGCAGAAAAATTTGCTCCACGTTACTACGCACAAGTAGCTCTTGGTATAGATTTCACAGCACGTGATATGCAAAACGAAGCTCGCGCAACAGGTGCACCTTGGGATTTGTGTAAAGGTTTTGATGGTAGTGCAGTGGTGAGTGAATTTAGAGACTTAGAAACAATTGGAGCAATAAATGACCTAAATTTCCGTTTAGAAATAAATGGAGAGACCGTACAATCTGCCAACACTAGCGAAATGATATTCTCTGTAGATGAAATCATTACATACGTTAGTCAATTTTACACACTAAAAATAGGCGACCTTATCTACACAGGCACACCAGATGGCGTAGGTCCTGTAAAAAGAGGCGATAGACTAAAAGGCTATCTTCAAGACGAACTGTTATTAGACTTTGAAATTAAATAATGAAAAAACTTTTCACCATAATATTAGCCCTTGTTGCCATTTCCGCATACGCAAAATATAATTTTGCAGAAAATTCTCTATTAAGAGAAGGAAATTGGATAAAAATTGCTGTAAAAGAGACAGGGATACACAAAATCACGTATAATCAGCTGAAAGACATGGGGATAAACAACCCTGCAAATGTGCATATACATGGTTTTGGAGGGGCAATATTGGATGAAAACTTTGCTTCAGGTTTAGAAACATACCAAGACGACCTACCTGAAAATGCCATATACTTTAGCAAAGGTGCAGATGGTATTTTCAACGAAAATGACTATATCCTTTTCTATGCACAAGGACCTATTAGCTTTAAATACAACGAGTCTAAAGAAATCATTGAGCACACAATAAATCCATACAGTAATTATGGTTACTATTTTATAACAGAAAATTCAGAACCTCAAAAAACTATTACAGACGCCGAATACGACCTACCTCCTATTCCAGTTACAGCAGACCACACATTGAATTATTATTTTATAGACAAAGAAGAGGTAAATCTTATTTCTTCTGGCAGAATGTGGATTGGCGATAAATTTACCCCTAAAAACACAAATAGAACATACAATTTCAACATTCCTAATAGGGTGAAAAACAGTTACATAGACTTCATTATGAAAGCAGTTGGTGTTGCTGTTACAACAAACTCATTAAACGTAAAGATAAACGATGAAAAATCGTTTAACATGTCACTTTATGGCACATTGGATGCACACCAAGGAGGCACACTAGGCACTATAAACTCAACGTTTAAACTAAAAGACAACGACGACATAAAAATAGATGTAAACTTCAACTACAACACCAATCTATCAGATGCTTATATAGATTACATTGGAATAAATGCACGTAGAGAACTTGTAACAGATGGAACTGAGCCTCTTTTAATCTTTTATCCGGGCTCGTATTATCCATACCTAAAATCTACATACAGCATCAATTCCACCAATCAAAACCTACTATTTTGGGAGATTACAGACGAACAAAACATCACCAATGTAGTACCAACAAAAACCAAAAATGGATACGAATTTTCTACTCCATACGACGAAGAACGCAAATTTATTGCTTTCGACCCAAGCATAAACTACCCTACTATTTCGTCTTACGAAAAAGTAGCAAATCAAAATCTACACTCACTAAAAAACATAGACGTAATCATTATTAGTGACAAAAAACTGATTAATGCTGCAGAAGCATTGGGTGATTTTCATAAAAAACACGACAATTTAAGTTATAAAGTGCTTACTGTAGAACCTATCTACAACGAATTTTCTTCTGGAACACCAGACGTAACAGCATATAGAATGTTTCTAAAAATGCTTTACGACAAGGCTGAAAACAAAGAAAATCAACCAAAATTCCTTGTATTGCTTGGTCTTAGTTCATACGACAACAGGGGTATAACAAACAAGAAATACGACATTCTAAGTTTCCAAGCAAAAGAATCATTAAACAATATAAACTCCTACATTACAGACGATTATATGGGTTTCTTGGACGATGGAGAGGGAGGATATATCGAATCTGCCAAACTAGACATTTCTATAGGTAGAATCCCAGCAAGTACAGAGGAAGAAGCCTTTGGATACGTAGAAAAAGTAAAAAAATATGTTACATCTAAAGATAAAGGTTCGTGGTCTAACGATATAGTATTTGTAGGAGACGATGGCGATGCAAACCTACATAGCAAGCAAGCAAACCAACTTGCAGAAAATGTTTATACTCAATTCCCTGAATTTTCTACAAAAAAACTATTTTTAGACTCATACAAGATGGTACAATATGCCTCTGGCGCCACTTACCCAGAAGCAAAAGAAGAAATTTGGAGATATTTAAATAGAGGTGTGCTCCTTTTCAACTACGCTGGTCACGGTAGTACCAATAGTTTAACAGGAGAATTAATGATAACTAAAACAGATATCATTAATATGAGAAACACCAACTTAGCTATGTGGATAACAGCAACTTGCGACTTTAGTAGATACGACAACTACGAAAGAAGTGCAGGTATGGAGTTGATACTCAACCCAAATGGTGGAGGTATTGCTTCATTCACAACCACACGTGCCGTATATGCATCTAGCAACGTTGCGCTAGTACAAGCTGCATACCAATACCTTCTGCCAACAAAAGAAGAAAAAGAATCTGGCGATATCTTGTCGATAGGTGAAATCATGAAAAACGCCAAACTTGCACTTGGTGCAGATAAAAACAAACTAAGTTTCACCCTACTTGGCGACCCTATTATTAAGTTGTTCTACCCAGACAACCTTGTTATAACAGATAGCATCAACTCAGTTGTGCCAGAAGAAGCACAAATAAAGGCACTAGGACTTACCACCGTGAAAGCTCACGTAGAAAAATACAACACCAAACAAACAGGCTTCAATGGTGTGGCATACGTAACTCTCTACGACAAAAAGGAAAACACACAAACTCTAGGTCAAAATAAAAACGAACCAATGGAATACGAAGATTACATTAGTATAATCTTCTCAGGCGAGGTACCAGTGGTAAACGGAGAAATTGAAGTGACCTTTATGGTGCCAAAAGACATCAATTATAAAGAAGGTAACGGCAGACTCACCTATTTTATAATAAACGAAGACAACACCGAAAACGGACACGGATATTGTCAAGATTTTATTATTGGAGGTACAGACCCAAATGCTGACGTATCTTCTGATGGTCCTGTATCTAAAGCATATATCAATACACCAAACTTTGTAAATGGTCAAGTAGTAGACAACACACCTATTTTCTATGCTCACCTTTGGGATGAATATGGAATAAACACTATTGGCACAGGTATTGGACATGACATTATTGTGAAATTGAACAACGACCCAAACCAAACATACGTCATAAATGACTGTTACACAGCATCATTGGGCGATTATAAGAGTGGAACTGTAAAATTCAACCTACCACAACTTAGCGATGGAGAATATTCACTTCTGTTTAGAGCATGGAGTTTACAAAATATTTCTACAACAAATGAACTAAATTTTGTAGTAAAAAGCGATGCTCCTGCGGTAATAGAAGATTTTACAGTTTACCCTACCCCTGCCACCGAATATGTAAACTTCTATGTAAAATATGATAGACCTGAAGATATTATAGACATAGAGTTTAGCGTGATAGATTTAGCAGGTAAAACCTTGTGGCACAGCACTCAAGCATACGTATCAGAAGATGGAGTTTTCAGCGCCAAATGGGATTTTCTATCACCTCGCCCAACTGGCAATGGCATTTATATTGCGAAAGCAGTTATAACTACTTCAGAAGGCGTTATAACACACAAATCGAAAAAGATTATCATAAATGCACAATAAAAACCATATTTTTTCGTTACCTTTGTAGCCGTTTTAAAAAAAACTAAACATTATAAACAATTATGAAGAACAGAATTTTTATTGCATTAGCTCTACTTGTTTCTCTTCCAAACTTAGTTTGGGCGCAAGACGAAGCACCAGAAGAGACAATACAAACATTCACCCCAATTACAACAGGCGTATCTTTCCTAACAGTAGCACCAGACGCACGTGGTGGTGGTCTTGGTGACGTAGGTGCAGCAACAGCACCAGATGCAGACGCACAATATTGGAACCCTGCTAAATATGCATTTATCAGTGCAGAAGGCGGAGCAAGCGTATCATACGTACCTTGGCTTAGAAAACTTGTATCAGACATCGACTTAGTTTCAGCTTCTGGATACTACAAAATTAAAGACGTACAAACCGTAGCTGCGTCATTCCGTTTCTTCTCACTAGGTAACGTTCTTATCCAAAAAGAACCAGGAGACAACGGACAAAACATTAAACCATACGACCTTGCATTAGACGTGTCATACTCACGTATGCTTACTAAAAACTTCTCTATGGGTGTGGCATTACGCTTTATTTGGTCAGACCTTACAGGTGGTTACTCTGCAGATGGTGAATACGTAGAACCAGGTTGGTCTATTGCTGCGGACATCTCTGGTTACTATGGTCAAATAGTAAACTTCGACTGGGGTAAAGGTTACGGAGCATTTGGTTTCAATATCTCAAACATTGGTAAAAAAGTAGAATATGGCGACTACAGAAGTGCAGCATTCCTACCTACAAACCTACGTTTAGGTGGTAGCTTTACAATGCCTATCGATATGTACAACCACATTTCACTTAACGTAGACGTAAACAAACTATTAGTACCTTCTCGTCCGATCTACAACCCAGACGTAGAAACACAAGAAGAATATCAAGAACGTCTAGACGAATACTATGAAATGGACCCAATCACAGGTATTGGTCGTTCATTTGTAGATATGCCTGATGGTACTCCATACGATTTCGTTCAACAACTAAAAAAAGTGAATTTCTCACTTGGTCTTGAATACGACTACAACGAACAATTCTTTGGTCGTATTGGTTACTACAACGAAAGCAAACAAATGGGTAACCGTAAATATGTAACATTTGGTGCAGGTTTCAAACTAAACGTATTTGCACTAGACGTGGCATACGTACTTTCAGTAACAAAAAACAATCCTCTAGACCAAACATTACGTTTCACTCTAGGATTTAACATGAACGGTCTAAAAGTGCTTTCTGGCACAGCAGAAGAAGCTTCAGACTGGAATCTAGGACTATAATATGTATAGAATAGGATTTGGATATGATGTTCATGCTTTAGTTCCAGATAGAGAACTATGGCTAGGTGGTATTAAAGTGCCTCACACCCTAGGGCTATTAGGTCACTCAGATGCAGATGTCCTAATCCATGCAATATGCGATGCTATGTTGGGAGCTGCAAACCTAAAAGATATAGGTTATCACTTCCCAGACACATCGTCAGATTTTAAAAACATAGATAGTAAGATATTACTTAAAGAATGTGATAGATTGATAAAAGAAAAAGGTTATACCATTTCTAACATAGACTCTACTATCTGTGCGCAAAAACCAAAACTTAAAGATTACATAGACCCTATGAGGGAATGTCTAGCAGGTGTGCTAGAACTTGACCCTGACCAAGTATCTGTGAAGGCAACAACCACAGAAAAGCTTGGATTTGTGGGAAAAGAAGAAGGAATTGCAGCACAAGCAGTAGTTTTATTAAAAAAGATTAAAAATTAGTAGTATAAAGTACCTATAATTGAAAAATTATATATACTTTTGTAGTACAATTTATCATTGTTCTTTATGTTCTAATTTTTAGAACAACGTCCATATCATGTAGGGGTGCTGATATGGACGTTTTTTTTTTGAAAAAAAATATTCACTTTTATTTATTTTTTTTTCTTTTTTCTTAAATTTGTACCCAAATTTATCCTTCCATAATATGAAACAAGACATGATAGTTATTCTTGACTTAGGAAGTCATGAAAACACAGTTTTAGCTAGAGGTATCCGCGACCTAGGCGTTTATAGTGAAATTTATCCACACGACATTACTGCAGCTGAATTAAAAGCATTGCCAAATGTTAAAGGTATTATTATCAATGGTGGTCCAAACAATGTAATCGACGGAGTAGAAATAGACGTACTTCCTGAAATTTACGAAGCTGGCTTCCCTATTATGTCTGCAGGACATGATAAAGCTAAATGCGAAGTAAAACTTGCTGCATTTACAGATGATATTGAAGCAATTAAAGCTGCTGTGAAAGGTTTCGTTTTCGACGAATGTAAAGCAGAAGCAAACTGGAACATGAAAAACTTCATCGCAGACCAAGTAGAACTAATCAGACGCCAAGTTGGTGACAGAAAAGTTCTTCTTGCTCTTTCTGGTGGTGTTGACAGTTCTGTAGTAGCTGCTCTTTTAATTAAAGCTATTGGCAACAACCTAGTAAGCGTACACGTTAACCACGGTTTAATGCGTAAAGGCGAATCTGAAGACGTAGTTGAAGTATTCCAAAACCAACTTAAAGCAAACCTTGTTTACGTTGACGCAACAGAACGTTTCCTTGGCAAACTTGCCAACGTAGCAGACCCAGAACAAAAACGTAAAATAATTGGCGGTGAATTTATCCGCGTATTTGAAGAAGAAGCTCGTAAACTAAATGGTATCGACTTCCTTGCACAAGGTACTATCTACCCAGACATCGTAGAATCTGGTACCAAAACTGCTAAAATGGTAAAATCTCACCACAACGTAGGTGGTCTTCCTGAAGACTTACAATTTGAACTAGTTGAACCACTTAAACAACTATTCAAAGACGAAGTACGTGCTTGCGGTGTAGAACTTGGTCTTCCATACGCTATGGTTTATCGTCAACCATTCCCTGGTCCTGGTCTTGGTGTTCGTTGCCTTGGTGCTATCACTCGCGAACGCTTAGAAGCAGTACGTGAATCTGACGCTATCCTACGCGAAGAATTTGCAAAAGCTGGTCTAGACAAAAAAGTATGGCAATACTTCACAGTAGTTCCAGATTTCAAATCTGTAGGTGTAAGAGACAACGCTCGTAGCTACGACTACCCTGTTATCTTACGTGCTGTGAACACTATCGACGCTATGACTGCTAGCATCGAACTTATCGATTGGCCTATCCTTCAAAAAATCACAGACCGCATCTTAGCAGAAGTACCAAATGTAAACCGCGTTTGCTACGACCTTTCTCCAAAACCAAACGCAACAATCGAATGGGAATAATTTAAACCCCTTTTTAAGCATATTTGAATAACCTCTGCCCTCAAAAAGCAGAGGTTATTTCATTGATATATACCCTCCAGACCATTCTTGATGGTATTTTAATATAATAGTTAACGAATGTAAATTGACAGCACTTTTTGACACCATTTGAACAGATGAGATTTTCCAGATACCTTTGAAAGAAAATCGAAAAAATGCCTTTGCTGTGCTTCGTACAGAGTAACCACGCACTGAAACAGATACTATCTTACTGCAACGACTATGCGAAACTATCAAGCGTTAGTACAGTACAGAGAGTAAAAAGAGAATTTAGTATTTAATTTGATTTTAGTTTGTAATTTATTGCTCCCGGCTTCACTAGGAGCAATAAATTTTATAATATAGAATCAAATTTATCTCAAATTTTAGGAAATACATTAAATTTATGGCTATATTTGTGAATATTAACTATAAAAAAATAATCATATGTTCAATAGTAACAATACTGAGAATCTTATTACAAACAAATTTATAATAGTTTATGATAAACTAACAAAACCTATTGCAAAATACATTTCAAACGAATTCGCTGATAAATATAAAATAGTCTTATGGAACAAAAAAGATTATAGACATAACGAAGCAAGGCTAATAAATAGAAATAGAGTTCTTTTCTTTGATGAGGATTTAATAAAAGAAAACATCATTTCAAAACAGAATCAAAAAAGCATTGCTGATTATGCTGTATTTGCTTCACACGGAAATAACGCAGCATTATACATAAAAGAAAACTCATCAATTCCCAATGAACTTTTAGACACCATAAAAAAGAATTGGAGAAAAATGATACTCATGGCCATTGCTACTAGATTAATCGGAGTTGCATTGGCTACAACATTCTTAACATTAAATAACAAGAAAAAGTTAAGATATTCAATACTTATGAATGCTGCACAACAGTTATGCAAAGATGATAATATAATTATAAAATCATTCTTAAATGGAGAGTGCTGTTAAACAGGGATATGAATCCTATACAAACATAATCGGTGGTGATATTGGCGCAAAACTTGGGGAACGATATATTTCTGAGTTAAATACCGCAATTGATATACTTAATGACGACATCAACGCATTTAGCGGTTTTAACACTCCTGCTGACAAATTAAAAGGAGATATTGCTGAATACTGGCACTCAGACACATTTAATATAAACGCAAAACTAAATGGTTCACAGTTCAAAACGCTAGTTAACAGAAGTCACGATTACGCCTCAGCCGACATTACTAGTAATTGGGGAGATAAGTTTGGTCTAAAATATCTAAGGAACGGAACGGAAACAGCAAAGGCACAATCAATCAGTCACTTTGAAAGATTCTGCAAATACAAATACGAATCAGGGAGAACAGATTTAAATATTGAAGATTTCCTAAAGGAAAGAGGATACAATTCTGTTGATATTCTTAATGACCCCATATATAGTGGACAAATTAGAATAATACCTGCTGAGCAATTAAAAGAAGCTACTGAATATCTTAAACGGAAAATCGCAAAGGAGAAACTTATTAGACCCGAGCAAGTTGAACGTTATCAAGAAACGTTTAACTTACTTTCAAGTAAAATCAAAGCACAAGACGGAACAGAATCCATTGAACTAACAATAAAAGAAGCCGAACACATTGCAAGAATTGCAAAAGAAGGCAAATTTGACGCCAGAGATATTGGCATTACAACCGAAGATTTAATTACTTATGAGCATATTCTAAAACAAGGACTTAAAGCTGGAAAAAGCGCAGCCATTATTACAATGATTCTTAAAACAGCTCCTCAAATATATAAGCTTATTGATGAACTTATAAAAAGGGGATATATTGATGAAGGAGAGTTTAAGGAACTCGGATTTAATGCAATTTCTGGGGCCGCAGAAGGATATATACGAGGATTCGTTTCGGCAGTTTTGGTAACAAGTTGTCAAAGCGGTTTATTTGGAGAAGCCTTTAAAACAATTAATCCCAATATAATAGCAGGTTTGACAGTTGTTTTATATTCTACGATGAAAGATTCCTTTCTTGTAGTAAAAGGCAGCATATCAAGATATGAATTAACCTACAATCTTTCAAGAAATATTTTTGTAACTTCAAGTGCTATAGGTTTTGGCGCATTAACACAAATGTTTTTACCAGCAATTCCTTGTGCATATTTATTAGGTAATTTTGTAGGTTCAGTGATTGGTTCATTTGCATACATTGCTTGGGATTCTGCATTTATGTCATTCTGCGTAAGTTCAGGCTTTACCCTTTTTGGTATTGTAAAACAAGATTACACATTACCTGAACACATAATAAAAGAAATCGGAATTGAAATCTTTGAATACGAGCAATACATCATAGATGAATATCAATATGAAGCCTATGAAATAGAGCAATACGAAGGAAATTTCATTTCTATTATTCGGCGAGGTGTAATAGGGGTACATCAAATAGGATATATTGAAGAATGACACCAGTTTTTGACACTAGTAGCAGTTGCCACCATTTGAACAAATGAGATTTTCCTGGTACCTTTGAAAGAAATCGAAAAAATGCTTTTACACCTTGACTTTTCTATAGACCAAACATATACTTTAGAAAATGACAAGTCAAAAAAAGTATTTTTAATATGGTAGAAAACGAATTATATAAACCACAAATTTACTATGAGAGTCAATTTTAATCTCAAATCAGTAGGCTTCTTTCTGAAATTTCACACTTAGGCTGCTCTACCCTACAAGTTTTGATATCCCTTGAAATGTTGAACGAAGAAGTTGTTAGTGTTTATATTCAAAATCTCAGCATTTAAACACTAAGCTCCACAGGAGAAGCGAACCAAATCGCCAGCATAATGGTAACAGATCTTGCATAAATAGCAAATATAGAGCGTTCTAACATCGTTTACAGACTTAATTCGGGGCGAGAAAGTTACATTGCAATCAAAGCAAAAGTAGATGCACTATCTGCAGAGCTTAAAGCAGCAGGCATTAGAGTGAAATTTGACGACGACGTCACCCAAAAACCAGGTTGGAAATTTGCAAGCGGAGGCAAATTAGGGTGCAAGAAAGGTTCTGTAAAATCCACAGAACAAAAAAAAGAAGAATACAAAGAGGTTATATCACTGCTCAAACGTTGTTATTCTGTACGAAATACAGCAAAATTATCTAATGTTAGCGTTAGTACAGTGCAAAGGGTAAAAAGAGAGTTTTCATTATAAAAGTTAGATTAGAAAAATTTACAGAATTACCTTTTAAAGTATAAGTTCCATTTACAATTCCTGAATAATATTCACCAGTAGGATTAGCAAAATATCCCGTGACATCGTTATTTGAAGTAAACTCTAATACCATCATATAGTCTGCATATGAAGTTGTCCACTTTGTGCCAACTAAAGGATTATCCACAGTTTCTTCATTAGAACACGATACTATTAGCAAAATAAATAAAGAGAGAAATAAATAATTTATTTTTTTCATAATTACAGTATTAATTTATCACAAATTTAAATAATATACAAATTGAAATCAAGTGATTTAAATAAGTATTTTAAAAAGTAGGAGTTTCAGAATCATTGTTTAAATCATCTGGTTCTAGACCTTCACAAGAAAGCATCATACCTAGTAAAACTGTTACTAGCATAAATAAAAATAATTACTTCTTTTTCATATATTATGTTTTTGGTTAATATTTCATTTAAGTATAGACATAAAAAAAGCGTGAAGCTTAGCATTATTGCTCGCTTCACGTTCTGAGGCCCTGGAATTGCCCTATTTATCGAAACGAACAACGCCAAAGCCTCACGCCGATATGTAAACATATCACACTATACCCTTAATCATAGCGGACACTGCACGCAGTGTCCCTACGCATGACCATGTGTAGATATGTGAATACACACCTATGAGACATTTACGTTGTCTTGTTTTGATAAATAATTGAAATTTTTCCAGGATTTCAGAACGTCAAAACAAGCGTTGTAAACGCCTTTTTAATATGTCATATAAAAATCTTCCCAAGAAGATTTACGATTTTGTCATTGCAAAATTAATAAATTTTTAAATAAATCAAATTATTTACCTCTTTATTTTCAAACGATTTCATATACTACATCATTAGACCATCTCCCTCAAAAATCAACCGCACCTGATTTTATATATTCAAGTGCGGCATAAATAAACAAGATTTATTATAAGTATTTATTAAGTTCTTCGACTAGAAGATGTACTGTTGTTGATGATTCTGCTTGAGCAGGAGAAATGCCTTCCATATTTTGAAGAATTATAGTTGAGTTTTTTATTGCCTCTGCCTGCTTAACTTGCAAAGCATTATACATCTGCGTTCCCATTCCCTTCACTTTGCTATAAACAAAATTCAAATAAGTATTAAGTTTTTCTTCATATAGGTTTCTGTGCATAGGCCCTTGAATCAAACAAAAATGTAATAAGAACCACAATTCAAATGCTTGATTGCTATAAGCAACCATAAATCCATTTTTCTGAGCTAAAACAATAGCATTATTAAAATCGTTATTTGGAAAATCATCTTTGTCAAATACTACCCAATACTGATCAAATCTATTTCCTTTACGTTTTTCCTCTTCTTTAATGCTAATAGCCTTTTGTACTAACCTTATAGTATTTATTCCCTGCCCTACGGCTTTAACATTTGCTGAGGTCAAACGAAATGCATTAAAATAATCTGGTTCCGTATTTTCACCTTCACAAACAATCAAAAATGATTGTTTAACTATACGAGTTGAACTTATACGACGTAAAGAACGTTCTTCTCGCGGATTTGGTCTATTCCTCCTTGCCATAATCAGAATTATTGTTAAACAAACGTTCAAACTCACCTATCAAAGGAATTGCTCCATATTTACCCATCAGATATTCTTTTTCGTATGGAGCGTTGTTTCTTACTTTATATTCAAGCAATGAATATAATTCTGTTGCTCCGTAAAAATCTTTTTGAGTAAACCAAATCTGATCTCTTCTAAATAATCCTGCATTGAGCAAATTGGTATCGTGGGTTGTAAAAATCAATTGAGCATTCTTAGGATTAGTTTTTGAAGAATTAAACAACGAAATAATTTTACTTGTTAATAATGGATGCATCTTTGAATCAAACTCATCAATGATTAAGCGTTTTCCATTGTCTAACGCATCAATAATAGGGTAAGCCAACATAAAATATTTAATTGTACCCTCTGATTCACTTTTAAGGAATGGGAAAGTTATGTTATTCACTGAATTACCTTGCTCATCATACTGAATATGTGAACTCGTAAGTGTATTGTCTATCTTACGCACATCACTGATACCAAAATCTGCAAATTGAGCAAAAGACACAATACGTTCTCTCATTTTAGGATTATCAATTTGCTTCGTAGCCTGTTCCCATATACTTTCATCATTACCTTTTGTCACTATGGTGGTATCTGAAAGCCATTTGATAATATCTACAGCAACAGATTCATTAAATTGTGCAGCTACAGATAAAAGAAGTGCATTTTCACGAACCATTTTCTTTGCTACCAATTCTTTACCTATTAAAAATTTTTGATGGATAGAGTATTCCTCTCCGTTGCGGAAAAATAATTCTACTTCTTTTGACTTACGTTTATTAATCTTTTGAAAAAGCCATTCTCTATATACACGATTTGCATCTAATTCTAAACCATATCTATATTGAGTATTCTCGTCTGCAAAAATAGCCTCAAAAAAACTTGGTTCTTTATCAGTTTCTTTACTTAGACGAAAACTTTCTACTTCTATTCTCTCGCTTGATTGTACTCCTTTTGAGGAATTTATTACATACCATTTAAAGAAATTAAGGGCTTTTATAATATTAGATTTACCACTAGCATTTGCACCATAAATAACAGCACTCTTTAGTAGTGATATATTTGTTCCATTAAGGTCAAAAACAATATCATCTACTAGTGATTGATTTTCTTTTAAAGCAGAAGCCACAAGCGAAAGGGTTGCTTGTTCTTTAAAAGATAGAAAATTCTCAAATGAAAATTGAATTATCATATTATATTGTCGATATTTGTTGGTTTTCTGCAAATATAGTCAATATCTTTTATTTTTCAAGCAAATATGGAATATTTTTAATCATAAATAAAACTTACCTATAATAAAAAAACGACTAGCAATTTTAGTTGCTAGCCGTTTCGTTGTTGTTTAATACTTAAATGTGATGTTTATTTATTTATTTGGAGCGTCTGCGCGAGGGCATTCTGGTTTTTGACCTTTAGGGCATTTTTTGAAGTCCTTTTTGCAATGTTTTGGTTCTTTGTGATGTTTGTGGAAAGCTGGCTTACCAAATCCTGGTTTGTGAAAGCCGTGCATTTTGTGTTTTAAAAGACTTTTTTGTTGGTCGATAGTTAAGTTGTCAAAATCGTTCCAAAGTGCTTCGATTGAGTCTTTATAAGCCTTACGTTTAGCTTCTCTATCGTCAATTGCTTTTTTTGTTTCTTTAATTAATGCTTTTTGTTCATCTTCTGAAAGGCTATCGAATTTAACCCATTTCTCAAATTCTTTATTACAAGGTTTCTTCATTTTGCATTCTTTTCTAAACTCTCTCTTGCAATCTTTTCTACAAGGTTTATCACAAGTATCATTTGAAGAACAAGAAGCTACCATAATTGCTAAAAGGCTTACTAAACCTAATTTAATCATCTTTTTCATAAGTCTATAAATTTTAAATTGTTAATATTGTTTTCTAAATTGTTTACGTCTGTTTGACAACAGGTAAAAATGATAGTTTAATCGGCATGTGAGGTTTTAACATTGTTTAAAGATTTTAGATAAGATATTAATTGTTAGCTTTATTTCTTTAAGGTACGGTCGGCAAGCCGACCTATCCCTCCCACGACATACGTCGCGGGCCCCTCCCGTTCACGAGACCACGGGCGGTCACGCCTCAAGAAATAAACTAACAATCAATAAACCGCGCCCAACAAAAAGAGCCTCACCGTTTTTGGTAAGGCTCTTCAATATAAAGTATCTAGTTATTATTTAGATTCTTTGATAGCAGCTTGAGCAGCAGCAAGACGTGCGATTGGCACACGGAATGGAGAACAAGATACATAGTTAAGACCTGTTCTGTGGCAGAATTCAACAGAAGAAGGTTCACCACCATGTTCACCACAAATACCGCATTTCAAGTCTGGACGAGAAGCACGACCTTTTGTTGTAGCCATTTGTACAAGTTGACCTACACCATTTTGGTCTAGTACTTGGAATGGGTCATTAGGAAGGATCTTCATGTCTAGGTATGCTGGTAAGAATGAAGCGATGTCGTCACGGCTATAACCAAATGTCATTTGAGTTAAGTCATTTGTACCGAATGAGAAGAATTCTGCTTTAGTAGCGATTCTGTCTGCGGTTAATGCAGCACGTGGGATTTCAATCATTGTACCAACTTTGAATTCGATGCTATCACCTACTTCTTCAAATAGTTTAGCAGCTTCTGCACGGATGATTGATTCTTGGTTCGCGAACTCGTGTAGGATACCTGTTAGAGGAACCATGATTTCTGGGTGTGTTTCAACGCCTTCTTTCTTAAGTTCTAGAGCAGCACCTAAGATAGCGCGAGTTTGCATTTGAGTGATTTCTGGATAGGTATTACCTAAACGACAACCACGGTGACCAAGCATTGGGTTTGCTTCGTGTAGAGAGTTTACACGTTGACGGATATAGTCAAATGAAACGCCCATGATTTCAGCAAGTTCACGTTGTTCTTTTTCTTCGTGTGGTACGAATTCGTGTAGAGGTGGGTCTAATAAACGAACAGTTACAGGGCAACCCTCCATTGCTTTGAAGATACCTTTGAAGTCTGCTTGTTGGTAAGGAAGGATTTTAGCAAGAGCTTTACGACGACCGTCTTGAGTTTCTGCTAAGATCATTTCACGCATTGCACGGATTTTGTCTCCTTCGAAGAACATGTGTTCTGTACGGCAAAGACCGATACCTACAGCACCAAATTTGCGAGCAACTTCAGCATCGTGTGGAGTATCAGCGTTGGTACGTACTTGCATACGTGTATATTTGTCGGCAAGTTTCATAAGTTCTGCGAAGTCTTCGTCTAGTTCAGCTTCTTTAGTTGCAACTGCACCTAGATAAACGTCACCTGTAGAACCGTTTAATGAAATGTAATCACCTTCTTTAAGAACTGTACCGTCTACAGACATAGTTTTAGCAACATAGTCGATAACTAATGCACCAGCACCAGATACACAGCATTTACCCATACCACGAGCAACTACAGCAGCGTGAGAAGTCATACCACCACGAGCGGTTAAGATACCTTCTGCAGCAGCCATACCAGCTAAGTCTTCTGGAGATGTTTCGATACGAACCATGATTACGCGTTCGCCTTTGCTAGCCCAAAGAGCAGCGTCGTCTGCGCTAAACACGATTTTACCGCAAGCAGCACCTGGAGATGCAGCAAGACCTTTTGTAAGAACTTGAGCAGCTTTTAGAGCTGTTTTATCGAAAATTGGGTGTAATAATTCGTCTAGTTTGTTTGGTTCGCAACGTAAAACTGCTGTTTGTTCGTCGATCATACCTTCGCGTAAAAGGTCCATAGCGATTTTAACCATAGCAGCACCAGTACGTTTACCGTTACGAGTTTGTAAGAACCAAAGTTTACCTTCTTGTACGGTGAACTCCATGTCTTGCATATCGCGATAGTGGTTTTCAAGTTTTGTTTGAAGAGCGTCTAGTTCAGCGTAGATTTCTGGCATAGCTTCTTCCATTGAAGGATATTTAGCAACGCGTTCTTCTTCAGAAATGTTAGCTAGTTGAGCCCAACGTTGAGAACCGATTTTGGTGATTTGTTGTGGAGTACGGATACCAGCAACCACGTCTTCACCTTGAGCATTGATTAGGTATTCACCTACGAATAGGTTTTCACCTGTAGCAGCGTCACGGCTGAATGCAACACCAGTAGCAGATGTGTCACCCATGTTACCGAACACCATTGCTTGAACGTTAACAGCTGTACCCCATTCTGCTGGGATTCCTTCCATTTTTCTGTAAAGGATAGCACGTTCGTTCATCCAGCTGTCGAATACAGCGCAGATAGCACCCCAAAGTTGATCGTATGCAGATTCTGGAAAATCTTTACCAGTTTGGTTTTTAACAGCTTCTTTAAATCTTTTTACAAGTTCTTGAAGGTCAGACACTTCAAGTTGTGTATCTAATTGAACACCTTTTGCATGTTTAACTGCTTCGATGATTTCTTCAAATGGGTCGATGTCAGTTTTGTTAACTGGTTTCATACCAAGAACTACGTCACCGTACATTTGTACGAAACGACGATATGAGTCCCATACGAAACGAGGGTTACCTGTTTTAGCAACAAGACCTTCAACAACTTTATCGTTAAGACCTAGGTTAAGAATGGTATCCATCATACCTGGCATAGAAGCACGAGCACCAGAACGAACAGAAACTAAAAGTGGGTTTTCAACGTCACCAAATTTAGAGTTCATTAGGCTTTCTACGTGTGCTAGAGCTGCAAGAACTTCTTCTTTAAGTAGCTCTACCATTTTTTCTTTACCTACTTCGTAATATTCATTACAAACATCTGTTGTGATAGTGAAACCTGGAGGCACTGGTACACCGATAAGGTTCATTTCAGCAAGGTTTGCACCTTTACCGCCTAATAGGTTTCTCATGTCTGCTTTACCTTCTGCTTTACCGTTACCGAAGGTATAAACGCGTTTTTTGTTATCCATAAGACTATTAAATAATTAAAATATTGATTGTTATAATTTCTTTTTTTTTATAAGGTTGCAAATTTAATGATTTTTTTTAACAAAAAAAACGTTTATACCCTATTTATGATATAAACGTTAATTTTATTATTAATTAACAAGAATCTAACTTCTTTCTCCAAAAATGCCGCTGCCTACGCGCACTATGGTGGAACCTTCGCTCATGGCTATTTTGTAGTCGTCGGTCATGCCCATTGAGATTTCTTTAAAGTCTTGATTGGTAGAGAAATACGCCATTTTAAGATAGGCAAAGTTTGCAACTAGAGTTTTAAATTCTTTTCTGATTTGTTTTTCGTCTTCGGTATAGGTAGCCATGCCCATTACACCGATAATGCGGATATTTTTAAGGTTTGAGAACTCTTCTGAAGACAAAACTTGTTCACATTCTTCAAGTGTGAAACCAGATTTAGTTTCTTCTTGTGCCACATGAAACTGAAGAAGACAATCTATCATCCTATCGTTTTTGAGTGCTTGCTTGTTGATTTCTTGCATAAGCTTCAGAGAATCAACAGATTCTATACAAGAGATAAATGGTGCAATGTATTTTACTTTATTGGTTTGAAGATGACCGATAAAGTGCCATTCAATGTCTTTTGGCATTACCTCTGCCTTGTCTCTCACCTCTAAAGCATGACTTTCGCCAAACACTCTTTGTCCTGCCTCGTATGCCTCTTCTAGCAACTCCATTGGCTGATATTTAGAAACAGCCACAAGTTTTACATTCTCTTTTAGAGTTTGCTTTACTGCTAATAAATTGTCCTTTACCATTATTTTCTAATAATTATCTCTTTTACCATAAAAACACCTTCTAGTTCTGCGTTTAGAAGCTGCAATATTTTATGTCTACTCACTATCTCTTTAAAGCCTTGCACCACCACAGAAGACTCGCCTTTTATAATGTAAACTATTAATTCCCAAGTCTTTTTATCTACCTCAACTCTATCTATACAAGGAATAAGGAATGGTGCTTTTTGGTTTAGTATAAACGTAAATTTGTTGCAGATTTCTGCTCCTTTAAAAGATTCGTATAAGCCATTGCTTATAAGAAAACTTTCTAGCAATCCTCCTACTTGTTCAAATTTCTTGCGTTTCATACTATTCTGCCTTCTTCTAAATAAAAGACTTTCTTTTCTCCATTTACGGTTTCTAATAGTAGGTCTAGATGTTCTCTGTTTGTGTCTGTTATGAAAATTTGTCCAAAATCATTGCCAGAAACAAGGTTTACAATTTGCCCTACTCTAGAAGAGTCCAATTTGTCAAAAATATCGTCTAAAAGCAGGATTGGAGTAACTCCTTTAGACTTCTTTAGAAAGAAAAACTGTGCCAATTTTAGTGCCACAAGGAAACTTTTTGTTTGTCCTTGCGATGCCACCTTTTTTAAAGGATATTCGCCAAGAAACATTTCAAGTTCGTCTTTGTGAATGCCCTTTGTGGTATATCCTAAAATATCATCTTTGTATCGGCTTGCTGCTAAAAGGTCTGCTAAATCGCCTTCTTGCATGCTAGAACGATACTCAATGCCTGCCTGTTCTTTTCCGCCAGAAACTATGGTATAATATTGCGAGAAAATTGGCAAAAATTCTTCTAAAAACTCTATTCGTTTTTTGTAGATATAGTCTGCCTTTCTCACCATTATCATCTCGCTTACTGAAAGCAAATCTGGGTCGAGATTGTGTGCTCGAAGCAAGCAATTGCGTTGTGTAAGTGCGTGGTTGTACTCTAAAAGTTGGTTTAGATATTCTTTGTCGTATTGAGCAATAACGCCATCGATAAATTTACGTCGCTCTGCACTACCCTCGCTTATTAAAACATCGTCTTTTGGCGACACTATTACAAGTGGGATAAGTCCGATATGGTCTGCTAGGCGTTCGTATTCTTTTTTGTTGCGTTGAAAACTCTTTTTCTGACCTTTTTTTACGCCAACTGATATATTTTCTTCGATGTTGTTTCTTAGAAAATGACCCGAAAGCATCATAAAGCCTTCGTCGTGACGAATATTTTGGCTGTCGATATTGTTTGTGTGGCTTTTGCAGAATGCCAAATAATATACCGTATCGAGCAGATTGGTTTTGCCTACGCCATTCTGACCTATAAAACAGTTTATTCCCGAACAGAATTCAACTTCTAGTTCGGGAAGATTTTTATAATTTATTAATGAGAGTTTTTTTAGAAACATTTGTTTAGTTCTTTAGGCGAATATTGATTGTTAGTTTTATTTCTGTAGGCGTGACCGCCCGTGGTCTCGTGAACGGGAGGGACCCGCGACGGAACGTCGTGGGAGGGATAGGTCGGCATGCCGACCGTACCTTAAAGAAATAAAGCTAACAATTAATATAACCCCCTTTAAAATCACTTTTATTTTATAGTTAGGAATGGTAACTGATCCCCACTAAAATATTGTGGCAACTGACCATTCCATTTGTTGATTGCCATTTCTTGAAGCACAAGTGGAGAAAGAGAAGCTTGTTTTACTTTTTGAGCTTCAGCCTCTAGTTTCATACGTTCAAGGGTAAATTTAGCAGTAAGAGCACCTTGTTCAGCGATTTTTTTGTCTTCGATAGCTTTATTGAAATCGTCGCTAAAGTCGTGATTTGTGATAAGAAGGCTCTTCACTTTAATACCTGTACCTGCCACTTGCTCAGAGAAAGAAGAGTTGATTTTGTTTGAAATCTCTGCACGTTTTTCTACGAATGTTTCAATTGGATATTCTGCAATCACTGCATTCACTTTTTCTGACAAAGTAGGACGAATAAGAGTATTTTCGATATTTTCACCGTAGGTTTGGAAGATTCTGCCCACTTCTGATGGGTCTAGAGAATAAACTAAAGCCACATCAACTGAAATGGTTTGAATATCGCTAGAAGAAACCTCTGTATGAATAGTTAAGTTTTTGTCACGAATAGAGATAAATTTCACATTATCAGCCACTGGCACTTTGAAGTTTAGACCTTCGTTTGCAACTGAATTTAAACTACCAAAACGTAATACTACGCCTCTTTCGCCTGTGTCTACGGTGTAGAAACAAGTGCTACAAACCATTAAAATGATTGCAACTACTACTATTGTTACTATGCTACTAAAATTTAATTTAGGAGCAACTGGTTTTGATTGTTGTTGATACATATTGTTCAAATTTTAATTAATTACTAAAATAAAAGTTCGCTAAAATTTGCGAACTACAAATATAAAAAATTTCTACCTAAAATAAAACAGAGTTGATAAAATTTTATCAACTCTATTTTAGTTGCACACCCTACGGGCGTGCCTATATTTTTTTCTTTTACACAGGCGTCGCCGCTATGCTGGCACTTCGACAAGCT